>JAVBLF010000023.1:0-70261 GCA_031553675.1 Eubacteriales bacterium
GACTCGGTCGAACTGAGTGAATCCATCGCGGCGGTGTATGCGCGCATACCGGTCATCGTGCTCGACCGCGACGTCGTCGGGCAGCCCTACACGCTCTTCATCGGGCCGGACAACGAAAAGATCGGCCGCATGGCCGGGGAGCGCGTCGTGGCACTACTGAGGGAAGAGGGCGGCCAGGTGCTCGAACTGGCGGGCAGCGAAGACTCGCCGCCGACGGACGAATTGTCGCGCGGCTTCCAAAGTGTCATCGCCGCGCACAGAGAAATCGAGACACAGGGAACGATCTACGCGGACTGGCTCAAAGACACGGCGGCCGGCGAGATGAAGAACTTTTTGATCAACAAGGCCTATTTCGTCGAGGCGGATCCCTTCACCCTCGTCGTATTCGCGCACAACGACGCCATGGCACTCGGCGCCAGTGAGACGGTCGAAAAGAGCTTTCCGAAAAGCAGCATGCCCGACATCCACTACATCGGCGTCGACGGTCTGCCCAATTTCGGCGCGCGCTTCGTGGCGGAGGGGCGATTCGACGCGACTTTCTCCCGCCCGACCGCCGCAAAGGAGACGCTCGACTATGCGTACCGGATCCTGGGCGGCGAAGTGCTGTCGGAAAAGCGGCATTTGCTCGAACCAAAGGCCATCCTCGGCGATTGAGGGCACAAAAGAGCAGGGGTTCCAAGCGGAACCCCTGCCTTTTCATAGAGGGAGGAAAAACTGCGGTTTACTTGCCGCCGTAACGCGTGTAGGCTTCCGGAGCGTTTTCCGGCGTAATGACTTCGGTTTCGAGCGTGATGGTCTTTTCGAGGGTCTTGCCTTCGACGAGCAGGGCATACGCGCTCTCGATGGCTTCTTTGCCGCCCGTCGGGTAGACGAGGGTCAGCGAGAGACGGCCGTCGATGACCGACTTGATGCCGCCGTCCGGCGTCGGAAGGGCGTCGAAACCGATGAACTTGATTTCTTTTTCGCGTCCGACGTTCTTGGCCGCGATGTAGGCGCCTTCGGCCATCGGGTCGTTGAGCGCGAGGAAGACGTCGATTTCGGGGTTGGTCTGGAGCATTTCTTCGGCGACGGTGATCGCCTTTTCACGCAGCCAGTCGGCGTTGTTGACGGCGACGATTTCGACCTTCGGGTTGGACTTGATGCCTTCGCGGAAGCCGTTGTCGCGGTCGATGCCGCCGGACGTGCCTTCGAGACCCTTGATCTCGCAGACCTTGCCGCCGTCGGGCAGGAGCGTGGTGGCGACGTATTCGCCGGCGGCCTTGCCCATGGCGACGTTGTCGGCGCCGATGAACTGCGTGTACGTGTCGCCGTCGATCTTGCGGTCGAGCAGAATGACCGGGATGCCCGATTCATACGCTTTTTTGACGACGGCGGTCAGCGGAGTCGCTTCGTTGGGGCTGGTGATGATCAGGTCGACACCCATCTGGATGAAGTTTTCGATGTCGGCGATCTGCTTGGAGTTGTCCTGCGCGGCATCGGAATAGATGATTTCGAATACGTCGCTGTAGGGAGGCTGTGCGGCAGCCATGGCGATCTGGTCGTTCATCGCGACGCGCCACGGTTCGCCGAGGTTGCACTGCGCCATGCCAATCGTGAATTTCTTGCCGGCTTCGGGGGCGGGGGCTTCTGCCGCGGGGGCCTCTGCGGCCGGGGCTTCTTCAGTCGTCGCTTCGGGGGCGGGTGCCTCTTCTTCCGCAGCGGGGGCGGGCGCTTCGGCTTCTGTCTTTGTTTCGGCGGCTGGGGCTTCGCTCTGCGGGGCGCCGCAGCCCGCGAAGAGCGTCAGCGTCATCAACGCGCCGAGCATGAGGGCGATGGTTTTTTTCATGGTTGTCCTCCTCTGATTCCTTGCTATAGTAGGGCAGCATGCCCAAAGCGTTCAGCGTTCTCAATTGCTCTCGTCAATCCTTGCTCCGGTCAGCCTGCATGAAGACCGCGAGGATCAGGATCAAGCCTTTGACGATGAGTTGGATGTTCGAGTTGATGCCGTTCAGGCCCATGACGTTGTCGATCAAGCCAAGTATCAATGCGCCGATGATCGTGCCGCCGATCGTGCCGACGCCGCCCGCCAGACTGGTTCCGCCAATACAGACCGCCGCGACGGCGTTGAGCTCGTAGCCGATGCCGTCGTTGGGGCCGCCCTGATAGACTTGGGCAGCGTGCACCATGCCGGCCAGCGCCGAAAGAACCGAACAGATGACGAACACGATGACCGTCACACGTTCCACCTTGACGCCGGAAAGGTAAGCCGCGCGCTTGTTGCCGCCGGTGGCGTAGAGTTGGCGGCCGAAGCGCGTCTTGGAGAGTACGAGCCAGAAGATCAACGCGATCGCGACGAAGAGGATCGCGGGCACTGGCACCATGCCGCGAATGACGCGCGCTTGCAGCACTTCGAACGCGGGAGGGGCGAGCCCTTCGCCATAGCTGAGCGGGATGCCCGCGCCGTTCGACCAGATACGCGCCAAACCGCGGGCGATGTTCATCGAAGCGAGTGTGACGAGGAAAGGCTGCATGCGCATTTTGGTGATGACGATGCCATTGAAGACGCCATATGCGGCGCCGATGCCGAGGGAAAGAAGCACCGTCGGGAAGAGGCCGAGGTGATTGTGCATCATCAGAGCGGCCGAACCCGTACCGACGAGGCCGAGCACAGAGCCGACCGACAAATCAATGCCGCCCAGCAGGATGACCATCGTCATGCCGACGGCGATGATGCCGTTTTCCGAGATGGCGCGCAGCACGTTCATGATGTTCGTCGTGCTGAGAAAGAGGTTCTTTCCGTTTTTGACGCAGGCAAAGCTGGCGATGACGAGCATCAAAGCCAAAACGAGTACGCTTTGGTAGCGTTTGAGCAGCGCGCGGATCGCTCGGATATCCATCGAGGCACCCGCCGCTGTTTGATCGAGTTCAGGCATATTGCGCATTCTCCCTTCGCGTCGCCGCCCAAAGCAGTTTTTCCTGTGTGACATCCTCGCGCGAGAATTCGCCCGTCATGCGTCCTTCGCAAAACGTGACGATGCGGTCAGAGATGCCGATGAGCTCCGGCATTTCCGAGCTGACGACGAGTATCGCGATGCCGCTTTTTGCCAGGTCGTTGATGAGCTGGTAGATCTCGGCCTTCGCGCCGACGTCGATGCCGCGCGTCGGTTCGTCGAGGATGAGCACGCGCGGTTTGGTCAGCGTCCAGCGGCCAAGTACGACCTTTTGCTGGTTGCCGCCCGAGAGCGTGCCAGTGAGCGTTTGGACGCTCGTCGCCTTGATGCGCAACGCGTCCTTCCGTTCCTTCCAGGCTTTTGCCTCGCTCGCTTCGTCCATGAACCAGCGGGGCGAGAATTGCTTCAGAAGTGGCAAGGAAATGTTTTCGCCGATCGAACGCTGCAAAACCAATCCCTGGCCTTTGCGGTCTTCCGTTGCGAAGGAGATGCCGAGGCGGATGGCGTCGCCGGGGGCTTTGATCGCGACGTCTTTGCCGTCCATGCGGACGCGGCCCGTGACGTATTTGGCGTGCGTGCCGAAGAGACATTCGCAAAATTCGCTTCGCCCTGCGCCCATCAGACCCGCCAGGCCCAGCACCTCGCCTGCGTTGAGCTGGAGCGAGATGCCCTGGAGGGAACGCTGGAAGCTACCGGCCGGCGGCGTGAAGCAGAGGTTTTCAACCTCCAGCACGGCTGCGCCGACCTGGGGGGCGTCCTTGGGAAAAAGCGCTCCGATGTCGCGACCGACCATGAGCGAGATCAGCTCTTCCTGAGACGATTCGGACGCGCTGACCGTCTTGATGAATCGGCCATCGCGCAACACGGTGATGCGATCGGCGATCTGGAAGACTTCTTCCATGCGGTGGGTGATGTAGATGATGCCGACACCCTGCGATTTGAGCTTGCGGATGATCTTGAACAGATGCTCCGTCTCGCCCTTGCTGATGGCAGAGGTCGGTTCATCCATGATCAGGATTTTCGAATGGAGCATGAGGGCTTTTGCGATTTCGACGAGCTGCTGTTCGCCGACGCGCAAATCCTTGAGCTGACGCCGTGGGTTGATGTCAAGCTCGAGCTGGGCGAGCGTATCGCGCGCCGTCGCGTTCATTTGCCGGGTTTGCACGATACCCCAACGACTGGGTTCGTGCCCGATGCACATGTTTTCCGCGACGCTCATGTAGGGCACAAGCTGAAGTTCCTGGTGGATCTTGGCGATCCCCAGCTTTTCCGCGGCAGTGGGGTTTTTGATCGCAGCGCGTTCGCCGCGCACAAAAATCTCGCCGTCGTAGGAAGCCAGGCCGCCCGAAAGCGCGTTCATCAGCGTCGATTTCCCTGCGCCGTTTTCTCCCATCAGCGCGAGGACTTCGCCTTCATTCAGATCGATGGACACATCGGAAAGCGCTTGAACGGCGCCAAAATGCTTCGAGATATTCTTCATGCTGAGCAGTTGGGACAAGGGGTTCGCCTCCCGCCGTTTTGGGGATTCTTTTTTTAACGATTTGCGTTATGAGTATACGTCATTTTTGCCATTCTGTCTTTTCAAAAATCAGCTAAGTATGTATAAAATCAATGCTTCCCATGCTATCGAGCGCGGCTGCGATCGGTCGGCGAAGAAAGGGCGAAGCCAAACGGACAGCTTGTATTTCAGCACTGCAGCACTTCATGGCATTGCAAATTTGTGATATACTGCACGCAAAGGCGCACAATCAAATAAGGTGGGAAAATGCCGCCTTGGCTTGATTCGAGGAGAAGTACGGGACGCAAAACCGGGAGGTGAACACGGTGAAACGATGGATATGCGCACTCTTGGCGCTCGTCATGGCGCTCGGCACGGGGGCCGGTCTCGCGGCGAACAAGGCAAAAAAGCCTGCAAAAATCGGAAAAAACGACTTCGCGATCGCCATCCGCGAAAAGCAGGATGCGCCCAAGATCGACCTGTTGACGCACAACTTGAAGGACATCGAGAAAATCAGCGGCAACGTTTTTGAAGAGGCGAACAAATGGGACGACGACGAACCTGAAGGGCTGCTCGCGATCTCCGAGTGGGAGGCGACATTTTACACGGCACCCGGCCTCAATTACGTGTTCTGGGCGAAACTCACCCGCTACGGCGCGACGGCGCGCGGGGTGCGGATGGGGGAAGCATGGAGCAAGGTGCGCGCGACCTACGGCAAACCGACCGAAAGTTATGCGATTGACGACTGCCAGATTTACACCTACTACGTCGGTACGTTTACGCCCATGAGCGACGCCGCGCTCAACAAGAAGCGCCCCGTGGATTTTTACTGGTTGCGCTTCGTCAGCGACGCGAAGAAAAAGACGATCGAAGAGATCCACATCGAGCGGATCCCCGGCGAGTGAGGCATTCAGAGAAACGAGAAGCGCAGACGTTCAACGCGAGCATCCGGGCTTCAAGACTAAGAGCCGGTCAAGTATCTCCACTTTGCGCCTTTTTGTCGGGATTTCTGCCATGCTTTGTCATCGCCTGACAAAAACCCCGCGCAAAAATCGATCAAAGGCGAGATACCAAACAGGCTCTAAGAGAAAGGGGCGCTTTCATGAAACGACTTTGCCGACGCGTGGCTGTGTCTTCGGCCCTGCTTGCGTTTGCCCTATCGACCGTCATGTCTTTTGGCGCGGTGACGCAGAGCACGAAGGTATTTACCGCCGCTGACGTTTCGGCCATGTTCAAGGAATTCGATGCGCAGTCGGATCCACAAGGCCGCAACCAATACAAAGTACCCGATTACTACACCATCATCGCCACATTCGGCAAACCACTGTCCCGAAAGGTGTACGATGAGCGGTACGAGCTGCGCTATCCGTTCGGGCTTTTCCGGGTGTATACGACCTGGGATTCCATGGAACTCACCATCGAAAACGATCAGCTTGTCGGACCGCGCGGCACGAAAGTGGGGGATTCGTTCAAAGACGTGATCACGCGCTTTCGGGATACGCGGAAAAACAAATCGATCGCGCTGTCGAAGAAATATCCCGAGATCATCCTGTATGAACAGGGCGAAAACCCCCGCTATACCGCCAGCCTATGGCTCAGCGATTCCAACCTGGGCTTTATCGACTATTGCCAGACCAACGAATTGCCCATGATTTGCCGCGTGCTCTATTGCTTGGATGCGAAGCAAAACGTCAAAGAAATCCGGATCGAAATCGAGAGCCTGGGTTGAGCCGGTTCGCGTGAAGCAGCTTGATGCGCGGATCGGCCTCACTACTTGACATGTGGCGTGTGTTGCTCGCCATGTGCCGATCTCGAACAGGAGGTGGTCAGATGAAAAGCTTGCGTACAAGCCGGTTACGTGTTCGCGCGATCGCGCTCTTCATATGCCTGCTGGTCGGCGCGGTTTCCGGATCGCAAAGCGCCTCTCTCGCCGCGGCGCAAAGCCAATCGATGTTTACACTCAACGACTTCAAGTACTTCGAGGGCGTCACGATGGTGAAGCAAACGAAGTCGTCTGCGACTTTCACCAAGCCCACAGAGAAGCTCTGCACGAAGCATTTCGGCAAAGCACAAAAACGCAGCGCAACGAAAAAAGTCGTCACGCTGAGCTACGCCTTTGGCACGGCGCGCATCTATCCCGCGAACGGTGTACACGACGCGGATTTCGTGTTGACCATCAAAAACGCAAAGCTCCCCGGACCGCGTGGCCTCCGCGTGGGCGACAGCTACCAAAAGGTCTTGGCCGCCTTTCGCAACGACAGGGCCGGGAAGTCACTCCAAAACGGTGACGAAACCGCGGATCTGTATTACGTGGAAACGGTCTTTGCCGAGACAGAATGCGCTGTGCGATCGGGGTTCGTGACCTTCGACGAAAAGGGCAAGACATGGACTGCGATCACCTATCTGCACGACTACGGCGAAGACAACTGGGGTTTGCTTCGCTTTGCGATTCGGGACGAGAAAGTCGCGTCGATCGAATGGCAATTCAAGGTCAGCTCGGAAAGGCTGCCCATCGATTGAGATCCTAGCCGGTGTACGAAAACACCCCGTCGTTCCAAACGGGGTGTTTTTGCATTTTCTGCCTTGCAAGCCCCGCACGCGCAACGGCAGGGCTTGTTGACGTGCGAAAACAATGTCAAACGCGCTTGCATATGGTATAGATATAGAATTACGTTGAGGGGGTTCATATATGGAACACGTTTCGCGTGTTGCCTTCGCCCGAACGACAGGCGAGGCGAAAACACAGGAAATACACGACATGATCGACAAGGCAATCCATCAGATATTCCCAAGTGCTGGATTGCGCGAACTGATCCGCCCAGGGGACAAGGTCGTGCTGAAAGTCAACATCGTCGGCCCTGCCATGGGTGCGCGCGGTGAAAAAGGCCGCGGCATCATCACGGATCCGCGGATCGTCCGCTACGTCGCCGAACGCGTGCGAGAAATCATCGGCTATGAAGGCAGCTCCGAGCTGATCGTCGCCGACGCTTGCATGCACAGAGCGCCCAACCCTTCGCCCAAATCGATCGAAACCGGCTTCCATTGGGCGCGTTTGGAGCAGACCGGCGACAACGCTGTGGACGAAGCGGATGTCTGTTACGATTTCGATGCGGATGGCATTTTGGATGGAGGGTCAAATGCCAAACTGGTCAACCTTGACGCGCTCGGCGAAAGTGGCCGCCAACTGTTTCGGGTCGCGATGCCCGACGGCCACGTCGAAAAGGTCGCCTTCCCGAAACTCCTGCGGACCAAAGAACAGGCGGCGGAAACGGACACGCCGGAGCAGTATTGCGATGTGCTGATCGGGCTTCCGATCTTCAAAAGCCACGGCTTGCAAGGGATCACCGGTGCGCTGAAACTGCATTACGGCATCCGAAGCATGTACAGCGTCCTGGGCGATACCGGCCGCTTTGGGCACAGCGGGATGTACTACGACGAAAAGGGCCTGCATCACAGCAAAAATCTTCGGGATTACCTTTGCGCCATGCACAAGGTCAGAAGCTACGACTTTTCCATCATGGATTGCCTGACAGCCAACCGCAAAGGCCCGACACTGCCCATCGGTGGCGTGTACCACATTTCCAATCCCGATCAGAAAGCCGACTATATCCTCACGAACGCGATCATGGCTTCCCGCGACCCCGTCGCGATGGATACCATAGAAGCGGCGTTCGCCGGTTACGAGCGCGCGTCGATCCCCATGCTGGAAGCCGCTGTCCGAAACGGTCTCGGACAAAGCGATCCGTCCCGCATCGTCCTATTGACGCAGGAGTTGTTTTCACTGCAAAGAATGCTGTTGCTCGAACAGTATGGGCGGGACAAATACCCGCTCGAAGATGGATGGGGGCGGGCGCGCGTCATGGCTGAGCTGAGACCGCAATACGGGGTCGATGTTTCGTATCCGCAAAAGATAGGGAGCGACCGGTATTCGATTCACTATCGAATCGTGCGCCAGCCGCCGGAAACGGAAGACTGGGCCGACGAACCGTGCGACGAAGCTCCCGACAAGGGATCCTTCGCGCGACCCATTGTGCGGGTGGACTGCACGGTGAGCGGGGTTTCGATAGGATCGAAGTTGGATTGCGGTATCGAACGCGGGGAATTCATCCTCGACCTCAACGAGCACAGCGATCTCAGGAACACCAGTCTGGTGTGGGAGATCTTCGCGTGGGACGATATCTTCAACTGTGTCGCATCCATCGAGCGTTTCGTGATCGATTCGCCCCAATCCGGAACAATTTGATTCCTCACGGGGGTTGGCGTGATATACTTGTGAGAACAAGCAGAAATGGAGCGCAACCATGACGACGGAGGAACGCCGCAGACGCATCGCGCGGCTATTGATCGATGCGGGTCGGGTACAGGTGGGCGATTTGTCGATGCGCTTTGGCGTTTCGTGCGAGACGATACGGAAGGATTTGATCGCGCTGGATCGGCAAGGTTTGGCGAAAAAGGAGCACGGCGGGGCGAGCGCGCCGGGGGCCGGCCGCGACGCGATTCCCGAAAGAGGGGAGGGGGAGGCGTCGCTCTGCATCGTCGAAAAGGCATGTGAGTACATGCCTGCAAGCGGCATCGTGATGCTAGGCGGCGGACCGCTGTGTACACTTTTGGCGCAACGGATCGAAGCGGAGCAGGGCCTCCATGTGCTGACCGATTCGCTCGACATCGGACTGCTCTTGATCGAACGCGGCGTTCAGACTTCGATTCTGGGAGGCGAGCTTTTGCCGGGGAGTCGAAGTGTCGGAGGGCTATGGGCGTGCGAAAGCCTGTCGCGCGTGCGAGCGGAGGTGTCGTTTTTGCCGACCGGCGCTTTTGTGGGGCGGAATGGTCCCTGCGCCGACACGTTTGCACAAGCCCTCGTCGCGCACGGCATGCTGTCGGGCGCCCACAAAAGCTTCGTGCTGGCGGACGGCGTTTCGTCGCGCCGCATTGCGCCGATCGAGTACGCGAGCTGGGAAGAAGTGGGCTGCCTGATCGTCGATTCGAGCGCCGACACCGCGTGTTTGGACGCTTTGATCGGCCGTACCGAAGTCCAGATCGCGTATTGAAGGAGACGGCGATGCATCGGCACACGTATGGGCAAAGCAAGCCGACGATGGGGCGGCGTGTCGCGCTGATCGCGGTGGGCTCGCTTTTGATCGCGGACACGCTCTACGCAGCGGCGAAGATCAGCATGAACGTCGGCGTGATCCTTCCGGCGTTGATCGGCTTGCCGCTGCTCGCGATCGGCGCGATCTATCCATTTTGGCAGCAGTGGACAGCCCGCTCCGTCGGCCGCGCGTTGAAGTGGGCAATCGCGCTGGCATACGGGGCATTTGGGGCGCTTTTTTTGCTGACCGGCGCGTTGATGCTCGGCTCGGCAGTGGCGTTGCCGTCCGCGGGGGCCGATGCGGTCATCGTGTTGGGCTGCGCACTTCGGGGCTATGCGCCATCCGCGCTGCTGCAATACCGTTGCGACGCGGCAGCAGCCTACCTGCGTGACAGCCCCGATGCGATCGCCGTGGTGTCGGGCGGGCAGGGGCGGGGCGAAATGCGCTCGGAAGCCTCCGCTATGGCGGAAGCGCTCGCGCTAGCGGGCATCGAGCCGTCGCGGATCGTCCAGGAAGCCGCTTCGACCTCGACGGAGGAAAACTTCGACTTGAGCGTCCCCCTCCTCGAAGCGCGACTGGGAAAGAAGGCGACGGATTGCCGCATCGTCTACGTCACAAGCGGCTTTCACGTCTACCGCGCCGGGTACGTCGCCAAGCGCCTGGGCTTGCGCGCCGAAGGGCTGGCCGCGCGGTCCAACCCGCAGTTCTTGCTCAATCACGTTTTGCGCGAGTGCGTCGTGATCGTCGTGGCTTGGCTGAAAGGCTGACGATCGCATTTTAAGAATTCCAAATATTTCGCAACTTTGTCGCAAAATTTTACCTGTTCGTCCATGGATCGTCATGTAAACTGTTTTCGTGGGCGGTTCGGATCGCGCTGCGTAGGATCGGGGGAAAGAGGCATGAAGATGCGATTGGCGGGGCTTGCGTTGGCGTTCGTGTTGGGCCTGAGCGCGTGCCAAAACGAGCCGGTGGCTTCGCAGGAGGGCGGCGACACAGGCTCGGCCTTGGTGTTGGGCTTTTCGCAGCTCGGCTCGGAAAGCGCCTGGCGCACGGGCAATACGCGTTCGATCCAGCAGGCCGCGGAAAAGGCGGGCGTGCAACTCATGTTCAACAACGCCCAGCAAAAGCAGGAAAACCAGATCAAGGCGATCCGCTCCTACATTGCCTACCGCGTCGACGTGATCGCCTTTGCGCCGATCGTCGAGGACGGCTGGGATTCGGTGCTGAGCGAGGCAAAAGAAGCGGGCATCCCCGTGCTGCTTTGCGACCGCATGATCGAGACGAGCCACAAAGACCTCTACGCCGGTTTCATCGGTTCCGACTTTTACCAAGAAGGGATCAAGGCCGGGCATTTTTTGCTGAAGAAGACGAATGGACAGATCCGCAATTACCGGATCGCGGAATTGAGCGGAACGGCGAAATCCTCGCCCATGCGCGGCCGTTACGAAGGCTTTCGCGAGGCGATCGCGGGCGACAGACGCTTCGAGATCGTGTGCAGCTTGTCGGGCGATTTTTTGCGCTCGAAGGGCAAGCAGCGCATGAAGCAGATCCTCGACAGCTACGGCGACATCGATGTACTCTACTCGCACAACGATTCGATGACGCTCGGCGCGATCGAGGCGATGGAAGAGGCGGGCGTCGTGCCGGGCGTCGACGTGATCGTGATCTCGGTCGATGGTGAGCAGGGCGCGATCGATGCGCTGAAGGCCGGTAAGATCAACTGCGTCGTCGAGTGTACGCCTTTGATGGGGGACAAGGTGATCGATCTGGCCAAACAATTGGCGGCGGGCGAAAGCATCCCCGAGATGAGCTACAACGAGGAGCGCGTGTTCAGCGAGTACGACGACCTGCGCGACCTGGCGCCACGCGGGTATTGAGGCGATGGAGAAGCGAAGGAAGTTTTGGCGGCTCTTCGACCGCGCTATGCCGCTCAGGAGCATCAAGCGACGGATCCGGACGGCGTTTTTGATCATCATCGCGCTGCTCTTGATTCCGGCGGGCGTCAACGTCGCGTTCACCAGCATCCAGACGCGGCGCTACAACCAAATGATCGGGCGGGTGAGCCAGTCCGGACGCCTGACAAAGATCGTCTCGGAGGACATCCCGACCGAGGTCTACGAGATCGTCGCGGGCCGCGTCCGCTTTTCGGAAGGGCGGCACTACGCGATCATGGCCGACGTCGATCGACAGATCGCGGATCTCTCGGCCCAATCGCCCGATTCGAAGGGCAGCCGTCTGCTGATCGTCGTCGCGCGCGCCATGGGAAATCTGCGGGGGCAGCTCGATGCGCTCGGCCAGCAGATCGAGGCGGACGAGGCCGTGGACGAGCAGCTCAAGACGCTCGAACAGGTCAACAGCTCGGCCGCCGTCATCACCGACCTCCTGAGCGACTACATCCTCCTGGAACTGGAGGCGGCGGGCGAGGCCAGCCAGGCGATCGGCGTCGCTTCGCGCGTGACGGTGACGATCGAGATCGTGCTGACCGTGGCGGTCTGCGTCTTTGCCTTCGTCACGCAGGGCGAGGTGTCGCGCAGCATTTCCAAGCCGATCTACGAGCTCGAAACCCTGGCCGAGCGCATCGCCCAGGGCGACCTGAACGCCCGCGCCGAGGCGACCGACGTCGAAGAGCTTCGTTCGCTGACAGCCAGCCTCAACGCCATGGCCATCCGCCTCCAAGCGCTGATCGACGCTAACACGCGCGAACAGCAAAACCTGAAAAAGTCGGAAATGCGGACCCTGCAAGCGCAGATCACGCCGCACTTCCTTTACAACACCCTCGAAGCGATCATGTGGCTGGCCGAGCGCAAACGCACCGAAGAAGTGATCGAGATCACAAAAGCCATGTCGAACTTTTTCCGCATCGCGCTCAGCCGGGGACAGGACTGGATCTCCGTCGCGCAGGAAATCGAGCACGTCGAGAGCTACCTCGTGGTGCAGCGCTTTCGCTACAGCGACATCCTCGACTACCGGATCGACATCGACGATCGCCTCGGCGGCCAGCGGATCCTGAAGCTCTTGCTTCAACCCCTCGTCGAGAACGCGATCTACCATGGCATCAAGCTGCGCCGCGGACGGGGATCGATCGCCGTACGGGGGTGGCTTGCGGGCGACCGGATGTGCTTCGCGGTTGAGGACGACGGCATCGGCATGGTCGAAGCGCGTCTCGCCGAAGTGCGCGCCCAGCTCGGCAAAGAAGTGCCCGACGGCGACGGCTACGGCCTCTACAACGTCGACAAGCGGCTCCGGCTCTACTACGACGAAAACGCGGGGCTTTCGGTCGAAAGCCGCTACGGAGCTGGCACGACGGTGTCTTTTTGTGTGCCGGTACAGGAGGAAAGCGATGTATAAGGTCTTCATCGTTGACGACGAGATCTTTGTGCGCGAAAGCTTCCGCGAACAGATCGACCGCCAGGGGAGCGGCTTTGTGTTGGCGGGCGAGGCGTCCGACGGCGAGATGGCACTCTCCATGATCAAGGATCTCAAGCCGGACATCCTCGTCACTGACATCCGTATGCCCTTCATGGACGGCATCGAGCTGGCGCGGATCGTCAAGCGCACCATGCCCTGGGTGAAGATCGTCATCCTAAGCGGCCACGACGAATTCGAGTATGCGCAAAAGGCGATCTCGATCGGCGTCGAGGACTACATCCTGAAACCCATCCGCGCGACCGAGCTCATCGGCGCACTCGAAAAAGCCGCCCGCGTCATCGAGGAAAGCCTGGCCGAACGCGCCGACTACGAGGCACTCAAAGCTTCGTGGGAGAGCGTGGCGGCCTTGAACGAGGAAGAGCTCTTCTCCGAGCTGATCGCTGGCGAGGTGTCGAGCGCTGCCGCCATCGACCGCGCCACCGCCATGCACGTCGACCTCGTCGCGCAGCGTTACGTCGTCGTGATCACACAGCTCTTGACCGAAGAAGTTTCCAAGCGAGCCCTTTTCACGCTTCGCGCCCAACTCAAGGCCCTCGCCGCCGACAACCCCGAGGTCTGGCAGTCCTACCGCGGCATCGACCGCCTCGTGACGATCGTGATGGGGGAGAGCGACGAAGCGACGCTGGAGCGGGCCTACGCCTTCGCACAGGCTGTGCAGCACGAGACGGCTCGCGACGGCGAAAGCGCCATCGCGATCGGCATCGGGTCGATCGCCGATCGCTTGTCCGGCATTCCGCGATCCTTTTTCGACGCCGACCAGATCCACAAACGGCTGGGCGATCTGGCGCGCGGCAAAGTCTTTTACAGCGTGGACCTCGAAAGCGCCGAGTCGGTGCCCGCCATGCGCTTTGAGGACGTTCCGACCTACGAGCAGCTCAAAAACGCGTCGGCGGCCGACATCCCCGTTTTGGTTGAGCGGTTTCAAAACCCGATCTGGACCGGCGGCCTGCAATCGACGCTGATGAAAACCTACATCGCCATGGAAGTGCTCTTGTCTTGTTCGCGCCTCATCCAGGAGAGCGGCGGCGATCCGTCCGAGATCCTGCCCGAAACGCGACAGGTCGGCGCGATTGCGGCGGCGCTGAACGAAAGCGACGGCCTGCGCGCGACGATCGAAAGCGTGCTGCGGCGCACCATCCGCTTTCGGGATGCGGGCTACGGCACGAAATACGGCGCGATCATCCGCAAAGCCCAGGCCTTCATCGCCGAGCACTACGCCAGCCCGGACATCTCGCTGCACACGGTTTCGGCGCACGTCGCACTGTCGAGCAACCACTTTTGCACGGTCTACGCCCAGGAGTGCGGGCAGTCCTTCATCGAATACCTGACGATGATCCGCGTCCAGCACGCGAAAAAGCTGCTGCGTGACCCGTCCAGGCGCACGAGCGAGATCGCCTACGCCGTCGGCTACAACGACCCGCACTACTTCAGCTACATCTTCAAAAAGCAGACCGGTTTGACCCCCCGCGACTACCGCGCGAAGGCGAAAGCGTCCGACGCGAACGAGTCTTGAGCGCGCGATTCTACCTTGCAATCCGGCAAAGGGCAATTTCTTCGGCGAAGATATTGCCCTTTTTTTGTGCGGCGTGTCCATTCCGAAGATCGTCACCCAAATTCGGTAGGCTCTCCATTTCGCAAAGCGCTGCCGCCACGTACAATCAAAGCATCGAGCGCCGCGATCCGGCGCGCATTGCATCGAATCGAATCTAGCGCCCTGTCTGGCGCACCTCGAAGACCAAACGTGGAGGGAAATCGCATGAAAAAGTGGATCTCTGTCTTGCTCGCGGTCTTGATGATCGCATCGCTGGCCGCTTGCTCGTCTCCGACGGCCGAAACACCCCCCGCCGAAGCCCCCGCTGCCGACGACAAAGCGGCCGAAGCCCCTGCCGCCGAAGCCGAAGCACCTGCGGCCGACAAGAAGATCGTCGTCGGCTTCTCGCAGATCGGCGCCGAATCCGACTGGCGCGTCGCCAACACAAACAGCATCAAGACCGCCGTCGAAGAAGCGGGCTTCGAACTGATCTTCGACGACGCTCAGCAGAAACAGGAAAACCAGATCAAAGCCATCCGCAACTTCATCACCCAGGGCGTCGATGTCATCGCGTTCAGCCCCGTCGTCGAGAGCGGCTGGGATGAAGTCATCGCCGAAGTGAACGACGCCGAGATCCCGCTCATCCTCGTCGACCGCAGCACCGACATCGAAGGCGACGACTATTACGCCACCTTCATGGGTTCTGATTTCAAAGCCGAAGGCGTCAAAGCCGGCAAATGGCTCATCGACTACATGGACAAGGCCGGACGCGCCAGCGACCCGATCGTGATCGTCCAGCTTGAAGGCACCGTCGGCTCCGCCCCCGCCAATGACCGCGCGAGCGGCTTCAAAGAAGCGATCGCCGACAAGACGAACTTCACGATCGCCGCCAGCCAGACCGGCAACTTCACCCGTGCCGAAGGCCAGCAGGTCATGGAGAGCTTCCTCAAGTCCGTTCCGAAGATCGACGTCCTCTACGCCCATAACGACGACATGGCGCTCGGCGCGATCGACGCCATCAAGGCAGCCGGCCTCAAGCCCGGCGAAGACATCATCATCATCGGCGTCGACGCCGTCAAGAAGGCATTCGAAGCGATCGTCGCCGGCGAGATGAACTGCACCGTCGAGTGCAGCCCGCTGCTCGGACCGCAGCTCGTCGACAACATCAACAAGCTCATGGCGGGCGAAACCCTGCCCAAGCGCACCGATACCATTGAGTCCTACTACGACACGAATGGCGAATTCGGCGCGACCAAAGCGGCCGACGTGCTCGACCAAAGGGTATATTAATCTCCCAAACTCACGCTTTCCCAATATGGCCCGGCGTTGCGGCCGCTCACACGAGCGGCCTAAACGCATATCCGGAGGGGACGTTGAGGGGCATCGCCCCTCAAACACCCCACCAAAGGGTTATGAACCCTTTGGTAGGGGTTTGGGGACAAAGTCCCCTAGCCGTTTTCATGTTTGTGCTACGGTATGTGCGCACCAAGAAATCGTTGGAAAGGGATTCCAAAGGGTTCACAACCCTTTGGTAGGGGTTTGGGGACAAAGTCCCCAAAAAAGCTGTATAAAAAACGAGGTGTATGGCTTGGACAAGATTCTAGAGATGCGGGGCGTCGACATCGCGTTTCCGGGCGTCAAGGCGCTCAAAGGGGTCGATTTCTCGCTTCGTCGCGGCGAGGTACACGCGCTGATGGGCGAGAACGGCGCGGGCAAGTCGACGCTGATCAAGTGCCTGACGGGCGTATACCACATGGATGCGGGGACCATTGCGTTGCGCGGTGCGCCCATCACGCCCACGACGCCGCAAGCCGCTGTCGAGATGGGGATCAGCACGGTCTACCAGGAAGTCAACCTCTGCCCCAACCTCAGCGTGGCGGAAAACATCTTCATCGGGCGCGAGCCGGTCAAACAAGGGCGCGTCGATTGGCGGACGATCTACCAGCGCAGCCGCGACGTTTTGGCGCGCTTTCACATCGACGTCGACGTCACGCAGGCGCTGTCGAGCTTTTCGGTCGCCGTGCAGCAGCTCGTCTCGATCGCGCGCGCCGTCGACATCTCGGCCGACATCCTGATCCTCGATGAACCGACGTCGAGCCTCGACGAAAGCGAGGTCGAACGGCTCTTCGCCGTCGTGCGGCAACTGAAAGAAGAGGGCATGGCGGTCGTGTTCATCACCCACTTTCTCGATCAGGTCTACGCGATCTGCGATCGGATCACGGTGCTTCGAAACGGCGAGCTCGTCGGATCCTATGAAATCGAGAGTTTGCCGAAGATCGAGCTCGTGACCAAGATGATCGGCAAGGAACTGACCGAGATCTCGACGATCGCCCGCGTCGAAAGGCCGGAAGGCTACGAACACAACGTGCTCGTCGAGGCGGCTGAAATCGGGGTTGCGGGGAAGGTCGAAAACGTGAACCTGACGCTTCGGAGCGGCGAGATCCTGGGCTTGGCCGGTTTGCTGGGATCGGGGCGCACCGAGGTCGCAAACATGATCTTCGGCGTCGACAAAGTGGAGCACGGTACCCTCAAGGTCAAGGGGGCGATCGCGCACTTTTCGAGTCCGTCGGCGGCGATCCGAAACCGCATCGCCTTCTGCCCCGAGGATCGCAAGCGCGACGGCATCATCGCCGACCTGTCGATCCGAGAAAACATCGTGTTGGCGATCCAGGGGCGCACAGGCTTTAAGCGGATCCCGCTCAAAAAACAGCAGGAGATCGCAGACAAATACATCGAGCTCCTCCACATCGCGACGCCCGACGCCGAAAAGAAGATCGGCGAGCTCTCGGGCGGCAACCAGCAGAAAGTCATCTTGGCGCGCTGGCTGGCGAGCGAGCCGGAGCTCTTGATCCTCGACGAACCGACGCGCGGCATCGACGTCGGCGCGAAAGCCGAGGTGCAAAAGATTACGCTGTCGCTCTGCGAGCAGGGCATGTCGGTGCTCTTCATTTCCTCCGAACTCGACGAGGTCATCCGCTGCTCGAACCGCATCTGCGTCATGCGCGACCAAAAGATGATCGCCGAGCTCGATTCCGAGGATGTCGATCAACAGGCCATACTCAACGCCATCGCGGGAGGTGAAAGCGCTTGAAACGGAACGACTTTTGGCATTCCAAGGTATTTTGGGCTCTGATGGCGCTGGCGCTCTTGCTTGTGGTCAGCGTCCTGATCGACCCGAACTTCTTCAAACTCAGCGTACAGCGCGACACCGGCATGCTCTACGGGAGCCTGGTCGACATCGTGAACCGCGCGAGCGAGATCATGATCATCGCCTTCGGCATGACGCTCGTGATCGCCGTGACGGGCGGCACAGATCTGTCGGTCGGCGCGGTCGTGGCACTGTCGGGCGCGGTGGCGGTGGCGCTGATCCGCGGCGACACCGTGATGGCGGACAACGCATCGGCGGCACCTTTCGGCCTCGTGATACTGGCGCCCCTTCTCGTGGCGGCGGTATGCGGGCTGTGGAACGGTCTTCTCGTCGCCAAGGCGGGCATCCAGCCGATCATCGCGACGCTGATCCTCATGGTGGCGGGGCGCGGCATGGCCCAGCTCATCACGGGGGCGCGACTGCTAACGACGGGCTTTCCGCCCTTTCTGGCGATCGGGCGCGGCCATTTTCTGTCCATCCCGATCCCGGTGTGGATCTGGATCGCCGTGCTCGCGCTCATGCTGCTTGTGACCAAGTTCACTTCGCTTGGCATCTTCATCGAGGCGATCGGCATCAACCGGAGTGCTTCGCGTTACGCCGGTGTGAACGCGACGGGCGTCATCATACTGACCTACGTGATCACGGGCGTGTGCGCGGGCGTGGCGGGCTTGATGTACGCGTCGCGCATCGGCGTGGCCGACGCCAACAACGCGGGGCTTTACTACGAGCTCGACGCGATCCTGGCCGTCGTCATCGGCGGCACGAGCATGACGGGCGGCAAGTTCAGCCTGGTGGGGACGATGATCGGGGCGCTGATCATCCGCACGATCATCACGATGGTCTACTACTTCGGCATCGCGGCCGAGGCGACGATGGTGTTCAAGGCGGCGATCGTCGTGGCGGTCATATTGCTGCAATCGGCACCGGTACGGCAGTTCTTTGCCCAGCGGAAGAAGGGCGCCGTCAAGCCGGCGCATTCGGAGGTGGCTTAAATGCAGACGCTGACACGAGGCGCCAAGCGGCTTTTCAACCCCAAATACATCACGCTGACGACAACGATCACGCTGCTTCTTCTCTTTTACGTGGTCGGCGTCGCGATCTATGGTGGCAAGGGCTTTTTCACGATGCGCACCTTCATGAACCTCTTCATCGACAACGCACACATCGGCATCTCGGCGGTCGGCATGACGCTGGTTTTGATCTCGGGCGGCATCGACCTGTCGGTGGGTGCGGTGGCGGCGCTGACGACCATGCTGATCGCCTTTGGCAGCGAAAAGCTGGGGATCGACCCCTTCGTGTGCGCGCTCTTTGCGCTCGCCATGGGGGCATTGCTGGGCTTTGCGATGGGCGGCATGATACAGGTCTTCCAGGTGCCGCCCTTCATCGCGACGCTGTCGGGCATGTTCTTTTCGCGGGGTTTGTGCGCAATCATCAGCCGCGACTCGATCGCGATCCGCGCGGCGAACTTCGGGGCCTTGGCGTCCTGGAAGATCGCGCTGGTGCAGAAACCCAAAGCCTTCATCAACTTCCCCGTCTTCCTTTTTCTCGCCGTTCTCTTGATCGGTATCTACGTAACGCGATATACTAGGTTTGGCCGCAACGTCTACGCGATCGGGGGCAATGAGCAGTCGGCCCGCCTGATGGGTCTGCCCGTCGCGCGGACGAAGATCGCGGTGTACACGATCAACGGCTTTTGCAGCGCCTTGGCTGGCATCGCGTTTGCGCTTTACACGAAGTCGGGCTGGTCGCTCAACCTGAACGGTATGGAGCTCGACGTGATCGCGGCGGCGGTGATCGGGGGCACGCTCTTGACGGGCGGCGTCGGCTCGGTCTTCGGGACGCTGTTCGGCGTGCTGATGCTCGCGCTGATACCGACCTTCATCACCTTCAACGGAAAGCTCGATTCCTGGTGGGGGAAGATCTTCATCGGGGTGCTTCTCTTGGCCTTCATCGGCCTACAGCGTGTCGTGGTCGTATCGTCGGCGAAGCGAAAAACGTAAGGAACGCGCTTTTGGGGTACGCGCTTTTGGGGTACGCGCTTTTTGAAAAAAGCTGCGCAAAAACTTTCATCTGCACATGCTTTCGTGCGCCACTCCGTGACGCGCGAATCAGGCGAGATCCAATAGCGACAGAATAGAGGGGTGGCATGATGGCAAAATACGCGATCGGTGTCGATTACGGGACACTGTCGGGACGAGCCGTCGTCGTCGATGTGGCGACGGGGGAGGAGCTGGCGAGCGCGGTCTACGAATACCCGCATGCGGTCATGGATCTGGCCTTGCCGTCGGGCAAAAAGTTGGGCCAGGACTGGGCCCTCCAGCATCCGCAGGACTATGTGGACGTACTGAAAGAAACGATTCCGGCCGCCATACAACAGGCGGGGATCAGTGCGGCGGATGTGATCGGCGTCGGAACGGACTTCACGGCGAGCTCCCCGCTGCCGGTCAAGCGGGATGGAACGCCGCTCTGCTTTTTGGCGGAATTTGCAGATGAGCCGCATGCCTACGTCAAACTCTGGAAGCATCACGCGGCGCAATACAAGGCGAACCTCTTGAACGACACCGCCCGCGAAAAGGGCGAGGCTTGGCTGGACAACTACGGCGGGAAGATTTCCTCGGAGTGGGGGATCCCCAAGCTCATGCAAGTGCTGGAAGAAGCGCCGGATGTCTTCGAGGCGGCCGACCGCTGGATCGAGGCAGCCGACTGGATCGTCTGGCAGCTCGTCGGCGTCGAGACGCGCAACTCCTGCACGGCGGGCTACAAGGAGATCTACAACAAGCGGAAGGGGTATCCGTCGAAGGCGTTTTTTAAGGCGCTCGACCCGAGGCTGGAGAACGTCGTCGAGGAGAAGCTCGGGACGGAGATCCTGCCGCTGGGGACGCGGGCGGGCGGATTGACCGAGGAAGCCGCGCGGTTGACGGGGCTTTTGCCGGGGACGGCGGTCTGCGTCGGAAACGTCGATGCGCACGTCTGTGTGCCCGCGCTCGGCATCGACGGCCCGGGCAAGATGTTCGCGATCATGGGAACGTCAACCTGCCACATGCTGATGGGCGACCAGGAAAAGCAGGTTCCCGGCATGTGCGGCGTCGTCGAGGACGGCATCCTGCCGGGCTTCTTCGGATATGAAGCGGGTCAGTCCTGCGTGGGCGACCACTTTGCGTGGTTCATGGAAAACGCCCTGCCGGCGGACTACAAAGAAGAGGCGAAAGAGCGGGGCATCGACGTCTATTCGCTGATGCGCGAGAAAATGGAAGCGCTCGAACCAGGCGAGAGCGGCCTCGTCGCGCTGGACTGGTGGAACGGCAATCGCTCGGTCCTGGTCGACGTCGATCTGACCGGCATGATGCTGGGCATGAATTTGCAGACGAAGGCCGAGGAGATCTACCGCGCGCTGATCGAAGCGACTGCCTACGGCACGCGCATGATCATTGAGACCTTCCGCGAGAACGGCGTGCCCGTCGATGCGTTCTACGCGGCGGGCGGCATCTCGCAAAAGGATCCGTTGATCATGCAGATCTACGCCGACATCATCGGCTTGCCGATCCACATCGCCGGAAGCGAGCAAGGCCCGGCGCTGGGAAGCGCGATCTTCGCGGCCGTTGCGGCGGGGAAGGACGCGGGCGGATACGACGACGTATTTGAGGCAGCGCGCGTCATGGGCAAACTGCGCGACGAAGTGTACACGCCCAACGCCGAGCACGCCGCGGTTTACGACGAGCTGTACGCCGAGTACAAAGCGCTGCACGATTACTTTGGGCGCGGCACCAACGACGTGATGAAACGGCTCAAGGCGATCAAGGCGCGGCAGAGCAAGCGATGACAAAGTGATAGTGAACGGCGCCCCACAGGCAACGCTCTGTGGGGCGGTTGTCATGGTATTTTTTGGCTTCAGACGAGAGGAGTTCGTATGAAAGACAAACAGTTTTGGTTTCTGGTCGGTTCGCAGCACCTCTACGGCGAAGAGACGCTCCGCCAGGTCGCCGCGCACGCCGAGCGCATCGCCAAGGCGCTGAACGACGCGCCGAGCATTCCCTGTGGGGTGACGCTCCAGCCGGTGCTGACGACGCCGGACGACATTTTGCAGGTGATGCGCGCGGCCAACCAGGCCGACGATTGCCTGGGCGTAATCTGCTGGATGCACACCTTCAGCCCGTCGAAGATGTGGATCAACGGCTTCGCTACGCTGCAAAAGCCCTATTGCCACCTGCACACCCAGTTTAACCGCCAGATCCCCGACGAAGGGATCGACATGGATTTCATGAACCTGAACCAGTCGGCGCACGGCGACCGCGAGCACGGCTTCATCGCCGCGCGCATGCGTCTGGCGCGCAAGATCGTCGTCGGGTACTGGGAAGACGAGGACGTTCAAGTGCAGATTGGCAACTGGATGCGTTCTTGTGTGGGCGTACATGCGTCGCGCCGCCTGAAAGTCATGCGCTTTGGCGACAACATGCGCCAGGTTGCCGTGACGGAAGGCGACAAGGTCGAGACACAGATCAAACTGGGCTGGCAAGTCAACACCACGCCGGTCGGCGACCTCGTCGAGGCGATGGGGCGGGTAACGCCCCAGGAGATCGACGCGCAGGTCGAGGCCTACCGCGCGCTGTACGACTTTCCGGCCGAGGGCATCGAAGCGATCCGCTACCAGGCGCACTGCGAATGCGGCATGAAAAAGCTTTTCGAGGCCGAAGGGTGCATGGCGTTTACGAATACCTTCGAGGATTTACACGGCATGCAGCAATTGCCCGGCCTCGCGACGCAGCACCTGATGGCGTCGGGCTACGGCTACGGCGGCGAGGGAGACTGGAAGACCGCCGGATTGACGAGCGTCATGAAAGCGATGGCGGAAGGGCTGCCGGGCGGCACGAGCTTCATGGAAGACTACACCTACGACTTGACGGCGGGGCAGGAATTGGTGCTTGGGGCGCATATGCTCGAAGTCTGCCCGACGATCGCGGCAGACAAGCCGCGCATTGAAGTCCACCCGCTCGGCATTGGCGGCAAGAACGACCCGGCACGCGTCGTCTTCGAGGGAGCGGAGGGACCGGCAATCTGCGTGTCGCTCATCGATATGGGCGGACGGCTGCGGATGATCGTGCAGGATGTCATGGCGGTGAAGCCGATCTACAAGATGCCCAACCTGCCGGTGGCGCGGGTGATGTGGAAGCCGCTGCCCGACCTCAAGATCGGGGCACACGCGTGGATCCTGGCGGGCGGCGCCCACCACACGACGATGAGCTTTGCCCTCGACGCGGGGCATATGCGCGATTTCGCCGAGATCATGGACATCGAGTTCGTTCACATCGGCGAAACGACCGAGCTCGACGCGTTCCGGCACGATCTTTTCCTGGCTGATTTGGCCTGGAAGCTCAAGTGAGGGACGCGATGAGGGATTGGAAGCAAAGCGTACTCGAAGCGAATCTGGCGCTGCCGAAGCACGGACTCGTGACTTTCACGTGGGGCAACGTGTCGGCGATCGACAGGGCGCGGGGATGGGTTTGTATCAAGGCGTCGGGCGTGCCTTACGAGAGCATGACGGCGGAGGACATGGTCGTCGTCGATCTCGAGGGCAGTGTGGTCGAGGGCAATCGCAAGCCCTCGTCCGACCTGCCGACGCATTTGGTTTTGTATCGGGCTTTTGGAGCGATCGGCGGCGTCGTGCATACCCACAGCCGCTGGGCGACGACATTCGCCCAGATCGGGCGGGGGATTCCGGCGCTCGGCACGACGCATGCGGATTATTACTATGGGGAGATTCCCTGCACGCGCCCCATGACGCCCGACGAGATCGCGGGCGACTATGAAAAGGCGACGGGCGACGTGATCGTCGAACGTTTCGCGAAGCTGGACGCGGCGGCGATCCCAGCGGCGCTCGTCCACAGCCACGGGCCTTTCACCTGGGGCAAAGATGCCGACGAGGCCGTCCACAACGCCGTCGTGCTGGAGGAGGTCGCCATGATGGCCTGGCACGGCCTGGCGATGCGTCCGGATCTGCCGACGATGCAAAGCGAGCTACTCGACAAACACTACTTGCGCAAACACGGAAAAGACGCCTACTATGGGCAGTGAACGGTGCGCGATCGATTCTTGAACAAGTCGAGGGAGGTTGATACAATAAAGGCGGAAGAAAGGGGAGCCATTATGGGCGAAAAGATAGAACGCGTCTCTCTGGTCAACCAAGTACATACATCGATCATCAGCCGCATCCAAAACGGCGTCATCGCGCCAGGCGAACGGCTGAACATCGAGGATCTCGCGGTGGATTTTGGCGTCAGCCGAACGCCTGTCCGCGAAGCGATCAGCAAACTGACACAAGAAGGCTTTGTGGAGCAGGTGTACAATTCGGGGCCGCGCGTCGTCCGCTTGAACGGCAAGCAAATGCGCGACGTCATCCGGACGAACGCGACGCTCTTTTCGGGCGTGATCGAGTCTTACGCCTCCATGCACCCCAAAACGCACGAAGCATTGATCCGCAAATTGACCCGCAGCGTCGATGCGCAGCGGTTCGCGCTGGAAGACGGCGACATCGATTCGTTTTACCAGCATTCGGTGCGCTTCCACATCGACATGATCGAGGCGTGCCAAAACGAGATGATGAAAAAGTTTGCCTTGCAGACACAATACCAGATCAACATGTGCGCGCTTTACTACCAAAAAGACGAGGCGATCCGCTCACGGGGTCTGGAGGAGCACGAGCAGATACTCGCCTGCCTACAAAAAAAGGACTTCGGCGGGGCGATCGCTTTGATGTGCGCCCACAACCGCGAAGGCGAAGAGCACATTTCGCTGGAGGCATTGGAAGCGTAAGACGGATGCAGATCACAAAAAACGCCCGATGAGGGGCGTTTTTTGTGCGCTTTGGTGGCACGTCGATTGCGAATTCCGCGGCGGCGGCATACAAAAAACGCCCCATCGGAGCGTCTTTTGTGGTGCGGGAAACAGGACTTGAACCTGCATGAGCGTACACTCACTAGAACCTGAATCTAGCGCGTCTGCCAATTCCGCCATTCCCGCGGATGTGGTGGATGGGGGTGGATTCGAACCACCGAAGTCTGTGACGGCAGATTTACAGTCTGCTCCCTTTGGCCGCTCGGGAACCCATCCACGTAAGGTATGCAATTGTCAAGGCCCCAAAATGGGGAATGGAGCTGGTGATGGGACTTGAACCCGCAACCTGCTGATTACAAATCAGCTGCTCTGCCAATTGAGCTACACCAGCACAATCGGAGCGGGCAAATGGTGCCTCAGAGTGGAATCGAACCACCGACACAGGGATTTTCAGTCCCTTGCTCTACCGACTGAGCTACCGAGGCGCGTAACGCGCACGAAGGGAAATGGCGACCCGGATGGGGCTCGAACCCACGACCTCTAGCGTGACAGGCTAGCGCTCTAACCAGCTGAGCTACCGGGCCAAATGCGCCCAACGCCTTGGGCAGAGTGGTGGGCCTTCAGGGACTCGAACCCCGGACCAATCGGTTATGAGCCGACCGCTCTAACCAACTGAGCTAAAGGCCCAAGCCCTGCGCGTTTGTGGGCGGAATAATGGTGACCCCTAGGAGACTCGAACTCCTGTTACCGCCGTGAAAGGGCGGTGTCTTAACCGCTTGACCAAGGGGCCACGAATTGTATCGCGAGGCATCCAGGCGAGGAATGGTCGGGGTGACAGGATTTGAACCTGCGGCCCCATGCTCCCAAAGCACGTGCGCTACCGAACTGCGCTACACCCCGACGCACGCTTGAGGGGCTTGTGGAGCCCGCCGCGCGTTAGCGACGCTCTTTATATTAACCGATGCGCATGGGGCTGTCAAGCCTTTTTGTGAAAAAAAGCGTCGGAAGGCGGAAGGCTCGCATCGTCCGCACCCTGTGGGATGGCGGGTTTTGCGCAGGCGGCGGCTTGCTTGCATTTCAAGTATTGGTTTGGTATGATGTGAAGGCATAATGAGAGGAAAACGCAGCGTCTCGGAACGAAAAAACGCGGTCCGCGCGGACGCATGCGTAGGAAAGGATTGGAAACCCTGGAAGATAAGGAAGCTCAGGGCGTGGCGATTCCGGCAGAAGAGCTCGAAGCCCAGCGCGCCATCCTGTGCCAGATCCGCGAGGGCTGGGCGGGGCGCTTTGCAGCGCAGACGAAACGGCCCCCGCGCTACGCCATCGCGACCTACGGCTGCCAGATGAACGAGCGCGATTCTCAGCACCTCGGCGGCATGCTCGACATGGCGGGCTTTGTGCCCGGAAGCTGGGACGACGCCGACCTCTTGCTCTTCAACACCTGCTGTGTCCGCGAACACGCCGAACACCGCGTCTTCGGAAACGTCGGCGCGCTCTATAAACGAAAGCAAGCCAACCCAGACCTTTTGATCGGCGTCTGCGGGTGCATGATGCAGCAGGCAGACGTCGCGAAACGGCTCTATGAACGCTTTCCCTTCGTCGATCTCGTCTTCGGCACACACGCGCTCTACGCCTTTCCGGCGCTTCTGGCGCGCGCGATCGACGGGGGCGGGCGGGTGCTCGATCTGCGTGCGGGCGACGGGCGCATTGCCGAAGACCTGCCCAGCCGCCGCGACGCATCGGTCAGCGCCTTCGTCACGGTCATGTACGGTTGTGACAATTACTGTTCCTATTGCGTCGTGCCTTACGTGCGCGGCCGGGAACGCAGCCGCCGTCCGGGCGAGATTTTGCGCGAGATCGAGGATCTGCGTTCGTGCGGCGTCGTCGAGGTGACGCTGCTCGGCCAAAACGTCAATTCCTACGGCAAAGACCTCGGCACGGATCACCCCGACTTCGCGGATCTCCTGCGAAGCGTCGCCAATGTCGAAGGCATCGAGCGCGTCCGTTTCATGACCTCGCACCCCAAGGACCTCTCGAGTCGCCTGATCGACGCGATGGCTGCCTGTCCGACCGTCTGCCGCCACATCCACCTTCCGGTGCAGTCGGGCAGCGACGCCGTTCTCACAGCCATGAACCGCCGATATACCCGCGCACGTTATCTCGAACGGCTGCGGGCGATCCGAGAGCGTCTGCCCGGCGTCGAGCTGACGACCGACATCATCGTCGGCTTCCCCGGCGAGACCGAGGCCGACTTTGAAGACACACTCGACCTCGTGCGCCAAGCGGGCTTCGCGTCGGCGTTCACCTTTATGTATTCGCCGCGCGGTGGCACGCCGGCCGCGTCGATGGACGGCCAGATTCCGGCGGACGTCAAAAAGCAAAGGCTGCTCCGACTTAACGAGCTCCAGGGCGAGATGGGGCGGCGCAACAACGAATCCTACCTCGGCCAAACGCTCGACATCCTCGTCGAAGGCCAAGACGAACGCGATCACGCCCTGATCTACGGCAAAAGCGGCAACTTCAAAATGGTCTACGCGCCGGGCGACGCATCCGAGATCGGCAAGACGATCCCCGTGCGCGTCACGGCCGTCCGCGCAAACGCTTTGCGCGGCGAACGCACCGACGACGGGTTCACATCACAACGATAGGTCACAACGATAGAAGGAGTGAGATCGCAATGGTCATGGAGAAAGCGGCCGAATTGGCCGAAGCATTGGTGCAGAGCGACGAATTTGTGGCATACAACGCCGCGCGTGAGGCGGTTGAGAACGACGAAACCGCATCCCAGCTGATGCGCCGCTATTCCGACGCGGAAGAGAGGCTCCAGCTCGCGCTCTCCGATCCGGCCGATTTGACCGCGATCGAGGGCATCAAGCAGGATTTGGAAGAACTTCGCATGCTGATCGTGGACAACGCCATGCTCGAGCGCCTCGCCGAAACCCAGGGCGGCTTTCAGTTTCTGATGAGCAAGGTCAACGACGTGATCGGCCAGCGCATCAACCCGCGCCGCGCCGAGTCGTGCGATTGCGCGGGGGGCTGCGATTCGTGCGAGGGCTGCCACTGAGACGCACGAGGGCTGCAACAGGGACGCGCTTTTTGAAAAAAGCTGCGCAAAAACTTCTGTACAGCCCCGGGATGGCACGCGCCATGCGCGCCACCCCGTTGGAGCTTTGTGCGGATATGCCCCGGCGTGACGAGCTTCGCTCGCCATGCCGTCGCTTTGTGATGGAAAGGCTCGGACTGAGGAGAGCATGAAGACGAGTGATTCGGCAAAGCCGGGCGCGAGCGGTCGGCTGACGCCCATGATGCAGCAATACCTGTCGACGAAAGAGGAGAATCCGGATTGTCTCCTCTTTTTTCGGCTGGGCGATTTTTACGAGCTCTTTTTCGACGACGCGATCACGGCGTCGCGCGAACTCGAAATCACGCTGACCGGACGGGACTGCGGCCTGCCCGAGCGCGCCCCGATGTGCGGCGTGCCGCAAAAGGCCGTGACGGGGTATCTCAACCAGCTCATTCAAAAGGGCTATAAGGTCGCGATTTGCGAGCAGCTCACCGATCCGAAGGATTCGGAAGGCATTGTCGAGCGCGGCGTCGTCCGCATCGTGACGCCCGGCACAGCCGTTGAGGAGGGGCTTCTCGACCGCGACCGCAACCACTACATTGTCTCGATCTGCCATAGCGAAAAGGCGATCGGTCTGGCGAGCGCCGACGTGTCCACCGGCGCGTTCACGGTGATGGAGCTGACCGAAAACCCACGCGTCGAACTGTTCGACGAGCTGACCCGCCTCGCCCCGAGCGAGATGATCGTCAACGGCGCTCTCAAAGAGGATGCGGCGTTTTTCGAGGCATTGCGGCGCATCGCCTTTGCCGACAGCTACGCCGATTGGGCCTTTCAGCTCGACACGGCGCGCAAAAACCTCGAGACGCATTTCGCCGTCGCGTCGCTGGCGTCCTTTGGCTGTGAGGGCATGGATGCGGGCGTGCGGGCGGCGGGGGCTTTGATGGCCTACCTCAACGAAACGCAGAAAAACGCCCTCGCCCACATCGGGAAACTCGCAGTCGAGACGCGGAGCCATTCGCTCATGCTCGACGCCGTGACCCGCCGCAACCTCGAGCTGACAAAACCGCTCAACGAGGGCAGCGGCAAACGCGCGACGCTCTTTGGCCTGCTCAACCGCACCAAGACGGCCATGGGCGCGCGCATGCTCCGCGCTTGGATCGACCAGCCTCTCTTCGATAAGGACGCGATCGACGCGCGTTTGGACGCCGTTGACGCGCTCTTCCGCGACCCGATTTTGACCGGAAGCGTGCAGGAATCCCTGCAAGAGGTTTTCGACATCGAACGCCTCGCGGGGAAGATCGCCTACGCGAGCTTCAACGCCCGCGACGCCCTCGCCCTGAAACGTTCCCTCGCCGCGTTGCCCGCCGTCCGCGACGCGCTGCAAAATGACCTGCCACCGATGCTTTGCGATCTTCGCGGCCAGATCGACCCGATGGAAGACATTTGCGATCTGCTCGAACGCGCGATCGCGCTCGACCCACCCGCGACGATCAAAGAAGGCGGGCTGATCAAAAGCGGCTACCACGAGCAGGTCGATGCCTACAGGGACGCGAGCAACCGCGCCGAAGAATGGTTGGCCGCCATCGAAATACGCGAGCGCGAGGCGACCGGCATCAAAAACCTGCGCATCGGCTTCAACAAAGTCTTCGGCTACTACATCGAAGTAACGAAATCCAACCTCGATCAGGTACCCTTCCGCTTCCAGCGCAAACAGACCCTGGCCAACTGCGAGCGCTTCATCACGCAGGAGCTCAAGGAACTCGAAAGCCAGATCCTCGGCGCGCAGGACAAGCTCGTCGCGCTCGAATACGAGCTTTTCGTCGCGCTTCGCGATCTCCTGACCGGAGAGATCGCCCGCTTCCAGCAGACGGCAAGCGCCATTGCCCAACTCGACGCGCTGCAATCGCTGGCCGCGTCCGCTGCCGAGTACGGCTACGCCCGCCCCGTCATCCACCTGGGCGACGCGATCGAGATCGCCGACGGACGCCACCCGATCGTCGAACGCATGGAAAAGGACCGCTTCGTCGCGAACGACAGCGCCCTCGACGACGGCCATCGCCTCATGATCATCACCGGCCCCAACATGGCCGGAAAGAGCACCTACATGCGCCAGGTCGCCCTGATCGCGATCATGGCGCAGATCGGCTCCTTCGTGCCCGCAACGAGCGCCCGCCTTCCCCTCATGGACCGCGTGTTTACCCGCGTCGGGGCGTCGGACAACCTGGCCGGCGGACAATCGACCTTCATGGTCGAGATGACGGAGACGGCGCATATCCTCCGCAACGCGACGAAACGCTCCCTCGTGCTGCTCGACGAGATCGGCAGGGGGACGAGCACCTTCGACGGCCTCAGCATCGCGTGGGCGGTCTGCGAGCACATCGCCGATCCCGTCTTGTGCGGCGCAAAAACGCTCTTCGCCACCCACTACCATGAACTGAGCGAGCTCGAAGGCATTCTGGACGGCGTCGTCAACTATCGCATCACGGCGAAAGAGGTCGGCGATGGCGTGGTTTTCTTGCGCAAAGTCGTGCGCGGCGGCACAGACAAGAGCTTCGGCATCCAGGTCGCGCGCTTGGCGGGCCTGCCCCAAAGCGTGATCGACCGCGCCCGCGAGATCCTCATCCGGTTGGAGGACGCCGATCTCAACCACCCGAAAGCCTCCGACACGCTGCTCGGCTTTGACCTCGTCGCCCAGGCCGAACACCTCGAGCGCAACGAAAACGCCCGCCAATCGGCCCTGATCCGTGACGTGGCCAACCTCGAAACCGACGCGATGACGCCGCTCGAGGCTTTGACCGTCCTCACCCAACTCAAAACCCAGGCCAAAGAGCTGCTATAGACACACGCATCACCCTTATCCTGCACTCCCTTCCAATTTCGCGCGTCGCGTTGCGGCGCACGAAAGGGACGAACCCGACTCGCCTCCCAATTTCGCGCGTCGCAGTGCGGCGCACGAAAGGGCAGTACGAACGTTTTTGCGCAGCTTTTTTCAAAAAGCGCGTTCCGATTGCTATGGCACAGATACGCATCCTCGATACCTTTACCGCCAACCGGATCGCGGCGGGGGAGGTGGTGGAAAGGCCGGCTTCGATCGTGAAGGAGCTGGTCGAGAACGCGATCGACGCGGGCAGCACGTCGATCGGCGTGACGATTCGAAACGGCGGCATTGACCGCATCCAGGTCAGCGACAACGGCTGCGGCATCGAAGCAGAGGACATGCCGCTCGCGTTTGCGCGCCACGCGACAAGCAAGATCGCGTCGCCGCATGACCTCGACGCGATCGCGACGCTGGGTTTTCGCGGCGAAGCGCTTTGTTCGATCGCGGCCGTCGCGCAGGTCGAGCTCAAGTCGCGCCGAAAGGGCTGCGACGAAGGCTACCGCGTCCGCGTCGCGGCAGGTGACGTGCTCGAAGAAGGGCCGATCGGCTGTCCGGACGGCACAAGCCTCGACGTCATGCACCTGTTTTACAACACCCCTGCCCGCTTGAAATTCCTCAAAAAACCCGCGATCGAAGCCGGTGCGATCGGCGACATCGTGCTGCGCAGCATCCTCGCGCATCCGGAGATCGCGTTTTTGTACCGGGTACAAAGCAGCGAGGGCGCGGACGCGAAGACGGTCTACCACAGCGCGGGCGACGGCGATCTGCGCAACGCGATCTTTTGCGTCTATGGGCGCGAAACCGCCGAAGCCCTGCACGAGATCGATTTTCGGGGCGGTCGGGAAAAATCGATCGGCATTCGCGGCTACGTCTCGCGATCCGACGCCGCCAAAAGCACCCGTCAGTACCAGAGCTTTTTCGTCAACGGCCGCTATGTGCAGTCGCCGCTGCTTTCACGTGCGCTGCAAGAGGCCTTCGGCACCCGACTTATGGGCGGCCGATTCCCGCTTTGCGCCCTCCACATCGAGATCCCCTTTGACGCCGTCGACGTCAACATCCACCCGCACAAGACCGCCGTGCGCTTCAAGGACGAAACCGCCGTCGCACAGGCCATGCGAAGCGCCATCGCCGATGCGCTGGGCGAACGCGCCGCCATCCCTTGGCGTGCGCCGTCCGAACGGAGCACTCCGGCATTCAAAAGCCGCATGCCCTCGATGCGCGACGATGCCGACGTGCCCCAAGTCAAGGCAAGCTGGACCGTCGTGCCGGAGGATACGCCACGCACTGAGACTGTGGCGCAATCGACGGCGATGGCACCCGAACGCCCCAAGCGTCCTGCCATCGACGACGCGGCGCTCCGAAAGCTCGGCCTACCCGAAGAAGATCCGTCTGGCCTGCCGACGATCGCGATCGAAGCCAAACGGGGGCCGCAATACGCGCGCGAATCGACGGGCGTCCTGCCGCCCGACTTTGGGCTGCTGCGCGACCTACCGGCGCCTCTTTCCATACTGGGGCAGGCGTTCGGGACCTACGTCATCGCCGAACAGGGCGAGGCGCTCTACCTCGTCGACCAACACGCCGCGCACGAGCGCATGGTCTACGACGCCTGCTTGAAGGCCAACGGCAAGAGCGCCGCGCAAAGGCTGCTCATCCCGCAGGAAGTGACGCTCGAGCCGACGATGTTCGCCGTCTGGAGCGAAAACCGCGCACTGCTGGAAGCGATCGGCTTTCGATTCGACGGGTGCGACGCGCCGAACGCCGTCTCGCTTGCAGCGCTGCCGCAGTTCTTTGGCGCATCGGAAAGCACGTCTTTTTTGCTCGAGGCGCTTGAAGCGATCGCAGCAGGCCAGGATGCCGAAAACGCCCCCTCCAAACGCGAACGCCTGGCGGAATACGCGTGCAAGCACGCCGTTCGCGCCAAGGAAGTGTTGCGCGAAGACGACATGCGCACACTCCTGGCGCGCTTCGACGAACTGGGCGAGTGGCATTGTCCGCACGGCAGGCCGATCGTCGTCCGCCTGACCAAAAACGAGATCGAAAAAATGTTTCGGAGAAAGCTTTGACATTGTTTGCGACAAAGAAAATCGCCGCGATCGTCGGCCCGACAGCCTGCGGCAAGACGGCGGTGTCGATCGAGGCCGCGAAACGGCTGGGCGCGGAGATCGTGTCGGCCGATTCCGTGCAGATCTACCGCGGGCTCGACATCGGCTCGGCCAAGCCCGACGATGCCGAACGAAGCGGCGTTCCCCACCACATGCTCGACGTCCTGCCGCCCGGACGCGACGGCTTTTCCGTTGCGGAATACCAGCGCATGGCGTTCGCCTGCATCGAGGACATCGCTTCGCGCGGCCAGATTCCGCTGATCGTCGGAGGGACGGGCCTGTATGTCGCATCGCTGACCCAGGCGATGGAGTTTACCGACGCCGTGAGCGACGAGACGTTTCGCGCCCAGTGGCTGCAACGCGAACGTGAGACCCCGTGCGCAGCCCACCGCGAACTGTCCCGCGTCGATCCGGCCTCGGCAGCCCGCCTCCACCCGAACGACACCAAGCGCATCGTGCGGGCGCTCGAAATCCAGCACGCGACCGGCAAGACGATCGGCGAACATGCCGCCGCCGACCGCCAGCGTCCGCCGCGCTATCCTTCGGTGATCGCCGGACTGACGATGCCACGCGCGATGCTCTACGAACGAATCGAAGCGCGCGTCGAGTCGATGCGGAACACAGGCCTCGTTCGGGAGGTCGAAGCGCTGCTGGAAAGCGGCGTCGATCCGGCCTCGACGTCCATGCAGGGCCTCGGCTACAAGGAAATCGCGCAAGCCCTTCTCACGACGCAGCCGGACAGCCGCGAACGGGACGCCGCGATCGACGCGGCGTTTGCGCAGATCGTCCTCGGGACGCGCCACTACGCGAAGCGCCAGTGGACGTGGTTTCGGCGGGATGCGCGCATTCGATGGTTTGACGTGAGTGAATACGAAAGCGTAGACGCCGTGGCAAAGGACGTGGCGGCGTACATGGCGCGGGATATGCAAGGGAGTGAATCGCCACAATGAGAGAGGAAAGCAAACGCTTTTTGCAAACCCGCTACGGCGCGAGCGAAGCGGCCATCGCGTGCGTCGAGGCGGCGGAACGCGACGTGCGGCCTCGCTTTGCCGCGATCGAGGACGTCGCCTTTCACAACGAGGCCAAGGTCTTGCGCGCCCTACAGGACGAACCCATCGCGCTGCGGCATTTCGCGCCGACGACCGGTTACGGCTACGACGACGCCGGGCGCGACGCGCTCGACCGCGTCTTTGCGCGCGCGCTTGGCGCCGAGGATGCCCTGGTGCGGCCACAGTTCGCGTCGGGAACCCACGCGCTCGCCCTCGCGCTGACGGGGGTGCTCATGCCGGGCGACGAACTGCTCGTCGCGTCGGGCAAACCCTACGACACGCTCGAGGAGACGATCGGCTTGACGGGCGACGCTTGGGGTTCGCTGAAGCAATGCGGCGTCACCTACCGGCAGGCCGAACTCAACGAAGACGGCTCCCTCGACATCGGTGCGATCCTGTCGCAGTTGGGAGAGCGGACCAAGGTCGTATACTGGCAGCGTTCGCGTGGCTATGCCTGGCGAAACGCGCTGGACGTCGCGTCGATCGGAAGCGCGATCGAGGCCGTTCGCGCCGTCAAGCCGGACATCGTCGCGATCGTTGACAACTGCTACGGCGAATTCACCGAACTCCTCGAACCTTGCGATGTGGGCGCGGATCTGATCGCCGGATCGCTGATCAAAAACCCCGGTGGCGGCATCGCGCCGACCGGCGCTTACGTTGCGGGGCGATCGCTTTGGATCGAACGCGTGGCGAACCGTTTGACAGCCCCGGGTATCGGCCGCGAGGTCGGTTCCTATGCGGCGAGTTACGCGCCTTTTTTTCAGGGCCTTTTCCTGGCGCCGCAGACGACAGCCGCCAGTCTCAAGGGTGCCGTTCTCGCCGCGCGCGTCTTCGAGATGCTCGGCCTCGATACGCTCCCGCCTTCCGAAGCCCCCCGCAGCGACATCATCCAAGCCATCCGCTTCGACGATCGCGAACGCCTGATCCGATTTTGCCAAAGCATCCAGCGCGCCGCCCCGGTCGATAGCCACGTCACACCCGAACCGTGGGACATGCCCGGTTACCAGGATCCCGTGATCATGGCAGCGGGAGCCTTCATCCAGGGCGCGTCCATCGAGCTGAGCGCCGACGCCCCCGTGCGCGCGCCCTACATCGCTTACATGCAGGGCGGCCTTTGCTACGACCACGTGAAGCTTGCCCTGATCCTCGCTTTGTCTGACATGGGGGAGGGACGCGCTTTCTGAAAAAAGCTGCGCAAAAACGTTTGACAAACGGGAAACGCGCTTTTTGAAAAAAGCTGCGCAAAAACTTTTGACATTCGCTGAAAACGGCCGCCATGATGTGGGCGGCCGTTTCAAAACTTTCTTAGACCCGTCCGGAAACCCCATTCCGGACAGGTCTCTTGTGCGGCGTATACCGCAAAACCCGAAGCCCCCGCCATGCTTACGGCGGGGGCTTCGGTGTTATGTTGTACCAAGGAGTTTGCTGTGAAAGAAAGTTCTGGTTGGGGATTCTCAAGGGACTTGTCCCTTGAGCGGGGCTTGGGGCAGCGCCCCAAAAGGACATCACGCTAGAAGATACGGAAAAGCCCGATGACCTTGCCGAGGATCGTGACGTCATTGACGTAGATCGGTTCCATGGTGGGGTTTTCGGGTTGGAGGCGGATGCGTTCGTCCTCCTTGAAGAAGCGCTTTACGGTGGCGCTGGCTTCGTCGCTGTTCTCCTCGGGGAGCATGGCGACGACGATGTCGCCGTTTTCGACGGCGCAGTCGGGCTGCACGATGATCTGGTCGCCATCGGAGATGCCGGCATCGATCATGCTGTCGCCCTTGACGTTGAGCAAAAAGGCGTTGGGGTAGGGGACGAACTCGGTCGGTAGCGAGACGAAGCACTGGACGTCCTGCTGGGCCAAGATCGGGGGGCCGGCCGTCACGCGCCCGATGACGGGCAGCGTCACTTGTCCGCTGCGGCGCTTTTGCAATTCGGGGATCTCGATCGCGCGCGGCTTGGTGGGGTCGCGACGAAGCAGGCCCTTGCGCTCCAAGCGCGCGAGGTGGCCGTGCACGGTCGAGGTCGAGCGCAGGCCGACGCCTTTGCAAATCTCCCGCACCGAAGGTGGGTAGCCCTTTTTCTCCTGGTACTTGACCATGAAATCGTAAATGGCTTGTTGCGGCGCACTGAGTTTATCCATACGCAAACCTCCTGACATTGTTGAGCGCGTAGGTAAAACAACGCTTGACCACAGTATACCACAACGGAAAGGCGAAATCAAAACAAATGTTCGAAGAATTTGCGTTCGTAATTTGCAAGGATGCCGGTGGGGAGACGGTTTCGCGAAACGCCGAAGGGTTTGGCGGGAAACCGATTTCGGCGGACTTACCAGAGGCGGGGAGGTGCGGAACGTCAATCCTCGCGATGCTCCGCGCGCGCGATGTAGCGGGCGTAGAGCTCGCTTGCGGGAAAGTTCGGATTCGCGAGGGCTTTGGCGGCGGCTTTGACGCGCTGTCCGCTTTGGACGAGCGCATCCATGCAGTCGAGCAGGCTTTCGAGAGAAGGTGCGTCGCTCGCTAGTGCGGAGGCGCCTTGCAGTACGATGACGCATTCGCCTTTGGGGGCATCGGCGAAGTGAGCGGCGAGTTCGGACAGCGTTCCGCGGATGCAAGATTCATGCATCTTGGTCAATTCCCGGCAGACGGCGGCGGGGCGATCGCCCATGGACGCTGCGAGAAGCGACAGGGTTTTCGGAAGGCGCAGGGGGCTTTCGTAGAGGATGGCGGTGCGCATTTCGGCAGCGAGGGCGGCGATGCGTTCCCCGCGGGCTTTTGTGTCGCGCGGGAGGAAGCCCTCGAATGCGAAACGCTCGGAGGGCAGTCCGGACAGCACGAGCGCGGTCGTCGCGGCACAGGCGCCCGGAAGCACGGTCAGTTCTTGGCCAGCCTCGATCGCGGCGCGGACGATCACAGCACCCGGATCGCTGATGCCGGGGAGACCGGCGTCGGACACGAGGGCTATGTCCTTTCCCTCCCGAAGCATCGAGACGATCTGGACACTGCGATCGCGCTCGTTGTGTTCGTGGCAGGAATGCAGGGGCTTTTTGATGCCGAGGTGGTTGAGCAGCGCGATGGTCCGGCGGGTATCCTCGGCGAAGACGGCGTCGACCTGCTGCAATACGCGCACGGCGCGATACGTGATGTCCTCGAGATTCCCGATGGGTGTGGCGACGAGATAGAGCATGTCAATCACCTCGATGGGTCAAGCGTGTCCAAAAAACAAGAAAATAAGTGTCTACGGGAGACACTTTTTTCTCAAGCGAAGAATGGGCATCACAGCGCGGCGAGCAAGTGGCGATGGATGCCGGAACCGGACAAGCGAAGAGAGCGCGAGCAGTGCCGGTTCAAGGGTTTCACCGAAGCGGCCGCCTGTCGTTTTATCGGATGCTTGGCGCAAAACCCGCCGGGTTGTGGATGGGGCGCACAAAACAAAACAGCAAGGCTGCCGTAATCTGGTTGCAGCTGGCGTTTGCGCGATGAACGCTTTCGGCGGACAATCGCGCGTTTTGGGTTTTTAGGTGTTTTCGGCGCGCAGGTCGTGGAGGCAATCTGCGCATATGTTTTTTCCTTTATAGTAGACGACATCATTCATGCCGTTACAAAAAATACACGAGGGTTGGTATTTTTTGAGGATGATGTTCTGTCCTTCTACAAAGATCTCGATGGGATCCTTGATTTCGATGCCCATGGTGCGGCGCAGTTCGATCGGAATGACGACGCGTCCCAGCTCATCTACTTTCCTGACGATGCCTGTGGATTTCATGTTGTACCCCCTGCTGTGTGAGTTTGGGTGTGGTGTGAGTCGGTCGTGGGAGCGGGGCGTGGAGCGTTACCTGGCAATTCGTAAATCCGCCTAAGAACCGAGTCATGTATACCTGCCGAATGAGTGTGGATCGGCGTGAGGACGATATTTTCCCCTTTCCTCCCGGCTCACTGGCCGCATACTTGCGGCAGCGAGAAAAAGGGGGAATACAATTTATATATTAATGCAATTCGAGCCAAAGTGCAACCTATATTTTCTATTTGCTGCCAAAAAAACGCAAATTCGAAAAAATTGTCTTGCATGTGCAGCATTTATGATATCTGACAAAAACATGCACGCCTTGACGGAAGTGCAAGCCTGCAATAGAATATTGCCATACTCGTGTACATGAACTTCGACATAGACAGCCTAACATCCAGTGATTCTATATGCAAGGAATAATTTTCTTGTGATGTTAAAATGTATATGCAGCGGCAATGAAAAGGAGGTTTTCCATGGGCATCATCAAAGCAGCGGTCGGCGCGATTGGCGGCGGACTGGCGGATTCCTGGCTCGAGGTACTCGAAGCCGACAACATGAGCGACACCACAGTCTTTACCGGGGCGGTCGCTGTTCGGAAAGACGACAAACGCAGCTCGAACAAAAAAAGCAGCGCGGCGACGATCTCGAACGGCTCGATCATCATGGTCGCGCAAAACCAGTTCATGTTGCTGACCGAGGGCGGCAAAGTCGTCGATTACACCGCCGAACCCGGCTCGTTTAAGGTTGACAACTCGGCGATGCCGTCTTTGTTCAACGGCCAATTTCTCGATTCGCTCAAGGAAACCTTCTCCCGCGTCAAGTATGGCGGCGTGCCCTCGTCGGCCCAGCGCGCCTATTTTATCAACCTACAGGAGATCAAAAACATCGCGTTTGGCACGGTCAACCCGATCAACTACTTCGACAACTTCTACAACGCCGAACTCTTCCTGCGCACGAACGGCTATTTTTCGATTCGCATTGTCGAACCGTTGAAGTTCTTCGCCGAAGCCATTCCGCGCAATTCGGAGCACGTCGACATCGAGGACATCCACAAGCTCTACCTTGCCGAGTTCCTCACCGCCCTCCAGACGGCGATCAACCAGATGTCGGTTGACGGAATCCGCATCTCGCACGTCACCAGCAAGAGCATGGAACTCGCCAAGTACCTCGCCGACGTGCTCGACGACGAATGGACCGAACGCCGCGGTATGAAAGTCGAATCGGTCGGTCTCAACAGCATTTCCTACGACGAGGAATCCAAAAAGCTCATCAACATGCGCAACACCGGCGCCATGCTCTCCGACCCCGGCGTCCGCGAAGGCTATGTCCAGGGCAGCGTCGCGCGCGGAGTCGAAGCGGCCGGCTCGAACGCGGCCGGTTCCATGGCCGGATTTATGGGTGTCGGCTTGGGCATGCAGCAAGGCGGCAACCTCGTCGGGGCTGCCAGCGCCTCGAACCAAGCCCAGATGCAGCAAAACCAAACGACTTCGCAGCCTTCCGCCGCCGACGGCTGGACCTGCGCCAGCGGTCACAAAGCGAGCGGCAAATTCTGCCCCGAATGCGGCGCGGCCCGTCCCAGCGCCTGGACTTGCGCCTGCGGCCAAAGCAACAGCGGCAAGTTTTGCTCGTCTTGCGGCCAGGCCAAGCCCTCCGATTGGACCTGTGCCTGCGGCCAAAAAAACAGCGGCAAGTTCTGTTCCAACTGCGGGAAGCCCCAAGCCTAGAAACCCTTGAAACCCCTACGATCCATGCGGAAACGAATGGACTAACCGACCTTCGCGCGCGTATCCTGTAGGGAGAAGGAACGGGGCGGGCGGCAATAAGGCCGCCGCCCGTCCCGGCGTCCAGCAAATCGAAGATTTGCGGGGGAAGTTCTTTTGCTCCTTTTCTTTCAAGAAAAGGAGAAGAAAAAAGGAAAAAAGCAAAGGAAAAAAAGCAAAGGGAGAAGAAGCAAAAAGGGAAAAGGATGGTGACCGCATGAGCAGCGACGCGAAGACCTACCACTGCCCAAACTGCGGGGGACCGCTGACGTTTGGGATCGGATCGCAGGCGTGGGACTGCAAGTTTTGCTTGTCGAGCTTTTCGCTCGAGCAGCTCGAAGCCACCGAAGCGGCAGAGAGCACAGACGACTACCTGGCGGGCGAAGGGTTTGCGGATGAAGGCTTTGGCGAGGGCGCGCGTGCCTTTTCGTGCGCGAGCTGCGGCGCCAACATCGTCACGGACGACACGACGGCGGCGACCTTTTGCGTGTTTTGCCGCAATCCCACGATCATTTCGGCGCGCCTCAAGGATCAGCACCGCCCGCAGCGCATCATCCCGTTCAAGAAATCGAAAGAAGACGCCATGCGCGCGTTCGAAAACTTCTGCAAGGGAAAGCCGCTCTTGCCGCGCGCCTTCTTGAAGCGCAACCACATCGATGAAATGACGGGCGTCTACGTGCCGTTTTGGCTCTTTAGCGCCAAGGCCGACTGCGCCTTCGACGGCGAGGGCGACAAGGTTTCGACCTGGAGCGATTCCAACTACGACTACATCAAGACCGACACCTACGCTGTCCGTCGCGCGGGCACGATGAATTTCGTGGGCGTGCCGATCGACGGCTCCGTGAAGATGAGCGACCAGATGATGGGCGCGATCGAACCTTTTCAATACAAGGAGCTGCTGCCTTTCTCCATGCAATACTTGTCGGGCCACTTCGCCGAAGACTACGACTTCGGCGTCGAGAAGGCGAAGCCCGTCGCAAAAGAACGTATGACGAGCAGCGCCCGGCAAGCGATCCGACGCACGGCGAACTATTCGTCGCTTCGCATGCACACGGAAAAAACCGATTTCGAAGGGGAGTCGGATGAGTACGTCATGCTGCCGGTGTGGATGCTTTCGACGCGATACAACGACAAGGTCTACACCTTCGCGATGAACGGCCAGAGCGGTAAACTCGTGGGGGACCTTCCGATCAGCATGGGCCGATTTTTTGCTTGGACGGGTGGACTGACTGCCGTCTTCTTTTTGCTGATTACGGTGATTGCGGGGTGGCTGCTATGAAAATGCGGCGAAAAGCTGGGTGGAGCGCCTTGCTCGCCATCGTTTTGGCGCTTTTGTGCATCATCGTCCCTTCGGCGCTCGCCGAGCGCGTGGGCAAGACATTTGACGACGCGGGCTTGCTGAGCTCCGACGAGATCGCGGCGCTCAACGATCGCATGGATACCTTTCGCGCCGACTACGACATCGACATCGGTTTCGTCTCGACCAACGACGCGGGCGGCAAGACGATCGAGGCGTTCGCCGACGACTTCTACGACGACCCCGCCAATGGCTTCGCGGAAGACGGGTTGATACTCGCGATCGACATGGGAAGCCGCCAATTCCACGTTTCGACCTGCGGGAGCGCGATCGCCAAAATCCCCGACGCCTCGTTGGAGGCGCTCTTGGACGCGATCGCTGTCCCCTTGGGCAACGGCGATTTCGCCGGCGCTGCACAGACCTTCGTGCAAACCGTCGACGATACGTTTGCCTACGACGCGAGCGGCGGCGGCATGCCGAGCGACGTTGGTGGCACTACGTCGGGCATCGTGAGCCAGAACGGATCGCAGGGAAACGTCGTTGCCGTCAGCAGCAGTCTGTCGCCCGGGCGCATCGCGATCTATTTCCTCATCGCGCTGGGCGTGGCGCTCGTCATCTGCGGCATCATGGTGGCGGTACATAAGTCGAGCCTCCGATCGCAACCGGCAGCCGCGCATTATCAGGATGAAAAGGGCTTCGTCATGACCGAGCAAAGAGACGACTTTCTCCGCACCCATACGTCGCGGACCGCGCGCCCCAAGGACGACGATTCGAGCCACCGCAGCGGCGGCTCATCGACGCATACGTCGTCGAGCGGGCGCACCCACGGCGGCGGCGGACGCAGTTTTTAACCCGTATCAAGTTGAATATCGGAAAGTAGGAATATGTTCGGAAAAAACTTACACTATGGATATTTTGTTCCACCTGCGCTATAATGGTACGTAATCGCACAGTAAAATGGGCGGATATCATGTGATTCCGACATACAAAGTATGCAAAAGGTCGCGCGTGGCCGCCAATGCTCACGTCGCGAACGGCTGGACGTCCGGCGGCATGCGATCCGTTTGTAGGCGCAGGCCCACAAATGAGGGAGAATGGTTTGATGACTTTTCGTTTCGTCTTACGGGGGCGGATTCGTGTCCTCTGCATTGCGGCGATGCTCCTGCTCACCGCAGTTTGGAGCGCGACGCTGATCGAAGCGAGGGCGAATTCGCCCACCCCGACGCTCGCAACGCCGGCGCCAACGGCTACGCCCGCGCCGACAGCGTTGACCAGCGACGAACCCATCGACTTGCTCAGTACCGACTTACCCACGTCGGCGCCCGCGCAACCCGGAGAGGCCGACGATGCCGAAGCACAGGAAACGCCAAGCGCTGCGCCCGCATCGTCGAGCGAAGGCTTGATCGAGCTGAACGGCGGCACTTTGCGCATCGAAGGGCGGCCGGGCGAACGCGTGACGCTGCAACTGCCGCTCGTCGTCAAGCGCGACGCCTTTGCTGGACAAACGCGCACGCTCAAGGAGATCCGCGTCGAGCCAGTCGTCTCCAGCGATCGGACACAGTGGCCGTTCGAGACAGGGAAGATCGATTACACCCGCCACATTCCCAGCCTGGCACTCGGCGAAAGCGTCGATGTACTTTATGAATTCCAGCTGGATCGGCGCGCTGCCGAGGGCGATTACGACGTCACCTTCCATGCCGACTACACCGACGTGCAGGGCGAAGCCGAACAAATGCTGGCCGTCTCCCAGGCGGGCAGCGCGACGATCGTCTGCCAGGTCACGGTTCTGCCATCCGCCGCTGCCGGCGAAGGCAAGGCGAGTTCTGTCACCCTGACGCTCGACGACTACGAGATCCCGCAGGCCAAACCCGGCGAAAGTGTGACGCTGGTCTTGCCGCTCACCAACCACGGCGACACGTTGACCGAGATCGAATTGACCCCCGACATTTCGTCGGATCCCACGGCGTTCCCGTTCGCGATTCCCGACGCTGCCGACGGTGTCGATCTCGACGACATGTTGCACGGCGACACCGCCCACATCGAGTTAACGTTTACCGTCGCAGAAGGTTTGACGCCCGGCAAAAAGCCGGTGAACTTTACAGCGCTCTTCGAGGAGGGCGGCCAGACCGGCGAGTGTAAGATCACGGCGTATGTCGACGTGCTGCCATCCCAGGCACCCACCACCGCAAGCGCGAACGATGCGCCGACGGCGACGATGCCCAACGCAGACGAAGGCGCGACGGTCGAAGCGACGCCGCTGCCGTCGGTGGAAACGCCGCTCCTGATCTGCCATTACGCGCTCCAGGAAGCGCGCGCCGTTGCGGGCGAACCCTTCTCGCTGCAAGTGGACCTCTCCAACCCCAATGCCGACCTTGATCTCGAAGCGGTGACGCTGACTTGGACGGCCGACGACATGCCACAGAGCGATCGCATCGATATCGGCCGCATTCCGGCCGGGCAGAGCGTATCGCGCGCGATCGAAGGCGCGATCGACCGCGCGATCGAAGCGCGCGCCTATGCCCTCGACGTGGTCACCACCTACCAGACCCCCGACGGTATGAGCTTCGAAAACGAACAGCACATCCTCTTGCCGGTGCGCCAACCGCTCAAGGTCGCGATCGATGCTTTGGCGCTCGAGGCGAAGTCAGTCGGCAAGGACGCGCCCTTTGGCATCGACTTTACGATCGCCAACCAAGGCGAAGCGCCGATATACAACGTCGCGGTCGAACTCGAGGGCAATGCCTTGCTGCTCGAAGAGGGCTTTTTCGGCGACACGATCGCGTCCGGCGAAGAAAAGCGCGTCGCGCTGCGCCTCGTTGCCGCGCAGGAGGGGGACCAAGAGGCCAAATTGCTGATCAACTACGAAGACGAGTTTGGCGAGCACTACACCGAACGCCGCGACGTTGCGGTCGCCGTACACGCGTCCTCCCTTTCCGTGCCGCAGCCGTCCGACGTCAACCCAACGACCCAGCCCGATCCCAGCTCCAAACCGCCCACCATGCTCATCGCGTTCGGCGGCGTCGCGCTGCTCGCCTTGTGTGGGTTCGCGTTCTGGCACTTTCACGGCAAACAAAAGTAGCCGTGACACCGATTCATGACGCAAACAAAAGTGGCCGCTCGGCCACTTTTTTGCTGGTTTCGCCCGTGCCATCTCACAAAAGCTTGTGCTTTTTCGGCGGTCGTGTAAAAATGGTGATTGGACCGGTTCGAGTCAAAATTTGACGAAATGAGGGCAATCAGATGCAAGAGGGATACAAATCCATCGTCACTTTGGGGGAAGCGATTGCGATCACAGACGTCGTGGCCGTTGCGCGCTATGGTGCCGAAGTTGTCTTTTCGCAGGCCTATCGCGACCGCGTGACGGCATGCCGTGCGCTCGTCGAGAAGTTTTCGGAGGAGGAGCGCGCCTATTACGGCATCACGACGGGTTTGGGCGCGAATTGGAACAAAGTGGTCAGCGCAGAGGAGCGGGCCGCCTTTCAGCGAAACGTGATCCTCTCGCACGCCGCCGCTGTCGGCGAACCGTTGAATGAGGAGTGTGTGCGCGCCATGATGCTGATCTTGGTGCAACACCTCGGCGGCGGGTACAGCGGTATCCGACTAGAAACGGTCGAGACGCTGCGGCAGATGCTCAACGCGGGCATTTATCCGCGCGTGCCGCGTCACGGTTCGGTCGGGTACATCGGCGTCGAAGGGCACATTGCGTCGGTGATGATCGGAGAAGGACAGGCCTGGTTCCGGGGCGAATTGCTCGACGGCCGGACGGCGCTCGCACGCGCCGGCATCGCGCCAACTGTGCTGGAAGCCAAAGAGGGCTTGAGCCTGATCTCAGGCACGACATCGGTGACGGCGCTGGCCGCCCTCGCCGCGCACGACGCGCGCACACTTGCCCTCAGCGCCGATGTTTCGGGTGCGATGGCGCTCGAAGTGCTGAAAGGGACGACCCGCGCGATGGACGCGCGGATCATGTCGGTGCGCCCGCATCCCAACCAGGCCGCCACCGCCGCGAACATCCGGAAGATCCTAGCCGAGAGCGAGATCCAAAAGCACTTCGACGACTACCGCGTACAGGATGCGCTGTCGCTTCGCTGCATGCCGCAGCTCCACGGCGCTTCAAAGAAGTTGATCGCCGATGGGCTGGATACGCTCGCCATCGAGTTGAATTCGTCGGTGGACAACCCGCTCGTCTTCCCGACCGAGGACGGTGCCGGAATCGCACTCATGGGCTGCAACGCCGACGGGTCGTATGCCGGTACGGTGGCGGATACGCTCTGCATCGCGGTCGCCAACCTGGCGAAGATGTCCGAACGCAGGCTCGATCGAATGGTCAACCGCTATGTCAGCGAGCTGCCCGCTTTCTTGAGCAGCAATCCGGGCGTCAACATGGGCTACATGATCCAGCAGTACACGACGGCCGGCATCATGGGAGAGCTTCGCCTCATGGCCCATCCAGCGACGGTGGACAACAGCCCGACCTGTGCCTTCCAGGAAGACTACGTGTCGATGGGCTACAACGCGGCGCTCAAGGCGTATCACTGTGTGGAAGTCGCGAAGTACGTCTTTGCGACCGAGATCCTCTTTGCCTGCCAGGCGCAGGACTTCTACGAAGAACGCAAACCCGCTCCGGCGACGCGCGCGGTGTACGACTTGGTGCGCGCGCAGATTCCCTTCCTTGAGGACGATCGCGATGCGCACGGCGAGGTCGAATGGATCGCCGACGCGATCGTGGACGGCTCGCTGCTCGGCTGTGTCGAGGCACAGGTCGGAACGCTCGCGTTTTAGTGGTCGAATCCCCATCCCGACTTCGCGCCTGGGCGGGAAACAAAAAGGGAACCGGCATCGGTTCCCTTTTTGGCGGGATTGTGGTTGCTTGTACGTGACACGTTTTCCTCGAATGTGGGGCGGCGCGGGCCGTCAATCTTCCGAATCGTGTTCTTTTGTGCCGAGGTAGCTTTCCATCAAGCCCTCTTCTTCGAGCAGTTCCTGTCCGGTGCCCTCCATTACGATTTCGCCGGTGGACAGCACGTAGGAGCGGTGCGCGATGTCGAGTGCGACGTAAGCGTTTTGCTCGACCATGATCATCGTGAGGCCGCGGGATTTGTTGATCTCGACCAACTTGTCGAACAGTTCGTCGATCACGATCGGCGCGAGGCCGAGCGAGGGTTCGTCGAGCAAGAGCAATTTCGGCCTTGCCAGCAGCGCGCGTCCGAGCGCCAGCATCTGCTGTTCGCCGCCCGAAAGACTGCCGCCGTGTTGTTTGATGCGCTCCTTGAGGCGCGGGAAAAGGCTGAACACCTCTTCCATGTCCTTTTGGATGCCGGCCTTGTCATTGCGGATGTAGGCGCCCGTCATCAGGTTTTCGTAGACAGTGAGGCCGGGAAAGATACGCCTGCCTTCCGGAACGAGCGAGATGCCCCGCTGAACGATTTTGTAGGACTCGGCAGGGAGGGCGTTGCCCTCGAAGCGAATCGTGCCCGACTGGGGCTTTTTGTCGCCCGTGATCGTCAGCATGAGCGTGCTTTTGCCGGCGCCGTTTGCGCCGATGATCGAGATGATCTCGCCCGCGTCGACGTGGATGCTCAGGTGGGAGAGCGCGCGGATGCCGCCATAGTAGACGTTGAGGTCCTGGATGTCGAGCAGCGGCATTATCGTCCCCTCCTCTTTTCGCCGAGATAGGCCTTGATGACTTCCGGGTCGGACTGGATCTCGGAGGGCGTTCCCTTTCGGAGCACCGATCCGAGCGTGATCACGTAGATCTCGTCGCTCAGGTTCATGATCACGTCCATGTGGTGTTCGATCAGGAGGATCGTGATGCCGAGCTTTTGGTGGATGCCGCGGATCAGCTTCACGAGTTCGCGGCACTCCTCGTTGTTCATGCCGGCGGCCGGTTCGTCGAGGAGCAAGAGGCGGGGGCGGGTGGCGATGGCGCGCGCGATCTCGAGGCGCCGCTGCTTGCCGTAGGGCAGGCTGGAGGCCGTCGCGTCGGCGGTATCGGCGATGCCGAGCTGTTCGAGGTACTCCATGGCGAGGGCTTCGTCGCTGCGGTCGCGCCGGTACTTTTCGGGGAGGCCCAGCATGGCGGTCAGAATGGAGTAGGGGGGTTCGGCCTGGATGCTGGTGAGTACGTTTTCGAGCACCGTCATCTTGGAGTAGAGGCGGATGTTTTGAAAGGTACGGCTCAGGCCCAGGCGGGCGATGGCGTCGGTGTTTTTGCCGCTGAGGTTGACAGAGGCGTTTTGGCTGCGAAGGAGGGCGATCTCCTTTTCGTAGCGGTCCATCTCGTCGCGGTAACGCTGCTGGTAGCGCTTCGTGAACTGCGCGTGCTTGGAAGCGTCCGCCGCCTCGTTCACCTGGCCGTGTTTGCGTTTGGGGGGGATGTACTTCTGCTCGATCGGCGCGGGCGGCTCGTAGCGGAAGAGGATCTCGCCCGAGGTCGCCGGTACCGCGCCCGTGATCAGGTTAAAGAGCGTCGTCTTTCCGGCGCCGTTCGGGCCGATGATCCCGATGATCTTGCCCTCGGGGACGGCGATGTTGACTTTGTTCGTCGCGACGAGGCCGCCGAATTTTACGGTCAAATCCTTGGTCTCAAGAATGTTTGCCGCCATCGCGCTTCACCTCCTCCCCGTTCGTCGCGCCGGAAACGGCCGGTTTTTTCGCGCGGAGCTTGTCGACCCAGGCGCGCCCTTTGCGGAAGACGTCGAAGATCTCCATGTAGCCCATCAAGCCCTCGGGTTTGACGCGCATGATGATCACGACGAGCAGCCCGTAGATCACGAGGCGCCACTCGCCGATGAAGCGGAGCGCTTCGGGGAGGATCTTGAGCACGAAGGCTGACAGCACAGGGCCCGAAATCGAATTGATGCCGCCCGCGACGGCGATGATCAATTGCTCGGAGGATTGGTTTTGTGTGAACATGGTCGGCGCGATCAGCGTCATGTAGAAGGCGTAGAGTCCACCGCCGACGCCCGTGCAAAAGGCGTTGAACATGATCGAGATCAGCTTGATCCGCGACACCCGAACGCCCATGCCCTCGGCGGCGACTTCCTGCTCGCGGACGGCGCGGCAGTTTCGCCCATAGGCCGATCGAACGTAGCTGTTGAGCACGTAGATCAAAAATGCCAGGATGGCGAGCGCCACGAAGACGTTGGTGTTCTTGGGGATGTTCTTGATGCCCAGTGCGCCGTTGACGATTTCGTTTTTCGCGTTCGAGATGATGACCTTCACGGCGTTCGCAAAGCCGAGCATCGCGATCGCGAAGTGGTCGCCCGTCAGCTTGCTTCGGACGGTCGGGAAGCCGATGACCACCCCCGCGGCCATCGCGCCCAAGCCGCCGACGAAGAGCGCCAACAGATAAGGGACGCCGAGGTAGCGGTTGACGATCGCCGACACGTAGGCGCCGATCATCATGAAGCCGACGTTGCCCATCGACAACAGGCCTGTGTAGCCTGTGAGGATGGCCAAGCCGAGCACCATCACGGCCGAGATGGCGCCGAGCGTAATCATACTGGATATGTACATGCGCGCGCCACCTTTCTAAATTTTGTCCTTGACGATGCGCCCGATCAGGCCGCCCGGCATAAAGAGCAGCACGAGGATCAGCACGCCGTAGGAGAAGAGATCGCGGTAGACCGAGGAGATGAAGCCCGACACGAAGGTTTCGAGCAGCCCCAGCACGATCCCGCCGACGACGGCGCCCTGGATGTTGCCCAGGCCGCCGATGACGCTCGCGACGAAGGCCTTGAGCGCGGGGCTGGTGCCGACCGTCGGGTTGACGGCGTATTTCATGCCGCAGAACACGCCCGCGATGCCCGCCGTGATGCCCGAGATCACGAAGATCGTGATCGAGATCTTGTTGACATTGATCCCCATGTTGCCGGCGATCGTCGTCGAGTAGGCGCTGGCGCGGATGCCGAGGCCGGTTTTGGTCTTGTTGATGAAAAAGTAGAGTATGATCAGGGCGGTGAGTGCGATGACGAGCGCGAAGATATCGAGCTTGCTGACGTTGACGCCGCCGAAATCAAAGGATTGCATGTTGAAGTCGCCCAGCTCGATCGAGCGCGCGTTGGCGCCGAGCGTGACGGTCGCTGTGTTGACGACCGCGAGATCGACGCCCATGCCGGTGATCATCAGAAACAGACGTGTAGCGCCCGCTTTTCGCATGGGGCGATAGCCGAGGAGCTCGATCAGGAGCGACAGAGCCACGCCGACGATGATCGCCAGCGCCACGTTGACGAGCAAGCCGCCCGTCGCGCCCAGTCCCATGCTCTGCCCGAGGCGCCAGATGTTGTTCGCGTAGTAGCAGGTAAAGGCGCTCGCCATCATGACGCAGCCGAATGCAAAGTTCGAAAAGTCGAACACGCTGTAGATCAGCGCGTACCCGACGGCGAGCAGGGCATAGATGCCGCCAATCGAGATGCCGGTGATCACCTGCTGAAGGAAAAAGTTCCAGTTCATGCTTTGGACCTCCGTTTTTGTTTGTGCGAAGCCGCAGCGATACGCCACCAGCCCGGGGTTCGATCCGGGCTGGTGACGCGCGCGACGTCAAACGCGTGCGCTTAGGATGCCGGTACGAAGGTCTCGACCGTGACGAATTGGCTGCCGGTGATCTCGAGGATCGTGATCGGTTTGTTGAGCGGGTTGTGGGTGGCAGGGTCGATCGTCAGGTTGCAGGTAAAGACCGGAACGTCGGTCATGGTTTCAAGCGCTTCTTTGATCTTGACCGGGTCGGCGCTCTGCTGCTTTTCGATCGCGTATTCGATCGCGAGGACCGCGTCGAGCGCGTAGTACGCGAAGACGTTGACCGACTGACCGGGGTGTTTTTTGGCAAACTCTTCGCGGTAGGCGGCGAACTGCGGATCGTCGTCGGCCATGGTGTTGGACATGATCGCGCCTTCGAGCTGCGGGCCGGCAAAGGAGAGGATGTCTTGGCTGAACCAGCCGTCGACGCCGAGGATCTGCTGGGTCATGCCGAGTTCTTTGGCCTGCTGCGCGATGAAGCCGGCGATCTTGTAGGTGCCGGTCGCGATCAGGATCGCTTCGGCGTCCGAGTTTTTAATGCTGGTGAGCGGCGCGCGGAATTCGGTATCCTGGTCGGTGAAACCTTCTTCCGCCGTGATCGTGCCGCCCAGGGCCTTAAACTGCTTGATGAAGTGCTGCTGGATGCCCTGGGTGTAGATGTTGGCGATGTCGCCGAGGACGGCGACCTTGCGGATGCCCATCTTCTCGTAGACGTAGTCGGCCAGCGCCTTGCCCTGGTAGGAGTCGATGAAGCACATGCGGAACATGTAGTTGTTGAGCGATCCGTCGTCGCGCACGGTGACCGATTCGTTCGATGCCGTCGTGACGATCATGGGCACTTTGGCCTTTTCGGTGTTGTCGACGGCGGCGATCGCCTGGTCGGACGATTCCGGACCGATGATCGCGACGACTTTGTCCTGTTCGATCAGGCGGTTGGTGGCGTTGACGGTCTCGGTCGTCGGGTCGAGGCCGATGTCGTAGGAGACGAGCTCGACCTTCTTGCCGAGCAGACCGCCCTTGTCGTTGAGCTCTTTGACGTGATCCTCGAGCGCGAGAACCGCCGTCTGTCCGAGGTAGGCGTCGACGCCCGAGATGCAGCCGACAAAGCCGATCTTGATCGTGTCGCCTCCACCACCGCAGCCCGACAGAGGAAGCAGCGCGAACAAGAGCGCAAGCGTGAACGCCGTCATTTTTCGCAGATTACGCATGGGATATTCCTCCTCATCGTTGTCGCTTCACAGAGCGGGCCGAACGCGCCCCGTCGACAGAGGCAGATGCCTGTGCAGACACGGCTTTTGCCGCCCTTATATACAGAATATCACAGCTCCTGTACTTCGTATACCGGAATCGGATCGCGCTGTAGGAAAGCCGTCATGCAGTGGATTGCGCCCGCTGCCACGCGGATGTTGTCCACCGTGACCTCGATGCATTCGACGCCCGCCGATTCGAGCAGGGCCTTTGTCTTGGGGCAGCCCTTGCACATGACGATCTTGCCCGGTTCAAGCGCGACGAAGTTGGCCGCGTAGATCACCTCTTCGACCGGCAGTTCGAGGATGCGGAAGCCGCGTTTTTTGAAGGTCAGGTAGACGTGTTCCGGCACGACGTCGAGGTTAAGCAGCACGACGTCGAGGTCGGCGACCGCGATCATGCCGTCGAGGTGGATGTCGTTGTGGGGGAGGTCGACGCGGATGATGTTCTTGACACCCTGGTTGCGCAGTTCATCTTCCATCTGGCGCACACCCGCTTCGTTGGAGCGCGTGCCTTTTCCGAGCAGGGCGGTTTCGCGGTCGATCCAGAGCAGGCAGGCGCCCTCGAAGGTTCCGGTGCCCGTGACGGTCTTGGCGATCGGCGCGCCGATCTTGCCGAGCTTCATGGTGGCAGCTTTGACTTCGGGGGAGCGCACTTTGACGCCCATGCGGTTGATGATCGGGCCGTTGGGCGAGCCGCTCACGATGTCGCGGCAGAAGATCATGTTGGGCGTATCGAGACGGACGTCTTCGGCATCGACAAGCACGACCTCGACGCCGTTGTCTTCGTAGACTTTCTTGATGGCGTCAAATTCGACGCGCATGGCTTCCGGGTCGAGCGGGCCACAAAGGCTGTATTCGCGCGGGTCGCCCTGGAGGTCTTCGATCTCCTTGCCCGGGCGGTGCATCAGGACCTTGCGCAGCTTTCCGATCTCGCTGTCGACATACCAAGTGCCGCCCCACACCGAGGGCATATCTTCGGCAAAGCTCGATTTGTTGACCTGGTTTTTCTCGAGAAAGACGAGCTGGAGTTCCTTTTCGGACATGTTGCTGGCGTTCCGCATAACTACCTCCTGAAAGTTGTGAAAGCCGCATGCGCCGGAAAAGCGAGATCGCGTGTGAGGAAGTCGCGTCTACCATAACAGAAAGGGTCGCTCGATTCGTCACATGTGGAGGATCTCACTTGGCCGGCAAAGCAGAGGCTTGGGTTCCGAATGGCGATACTGCTGAAAATCTTGCTTCGGTCTGCGGTTCGTTGGCTTGGAAATGATGCATGAGAAGGGGATTCGGGTTGTTTTATACAAATCATTATACACGAAGGATTCGGCAAAAACAAGCAGCAGGGAGAGGGATATGATGGAAAATATCACGAATTGCGGAAAAATGAACCGCTTCACACCGCGGATTGACGCTGGTCGGCCCACATGATATCATGAATGCAAATTGTTCGATGGGCAATCGTCGCGATTCCATACAGAAGGGCTTGGATGATATGCGAAAAGCCACCATGCGCGATGTCGCGCAACGCGCGGGGGTTTCGGTCGGGACCGTGTCCAAGTACATGAATGCGCCCGCACACGTCAACGAGAGAAACCGCGCGCAGATCCGTGTTGCGATCGAGGAACTCCGCTATACGCCCAACGCGCTTGCCAAAAAATTGGCGAGCGGTAAGAGCAGCACCATCTTGCTGTATATGCTCTTCGAATCGGAGATCGGCGAATCGACATGGCTACACCACCTTCCCTTGGTGCGTGCGTTCAACCGTGTACTCGATCGGACTGGTTTCAGCCTCCAGGTGAAAATTGGCTCCGTCTCGCGCCCCGATGCTTCGCGTGCGTATCTGTCAACTTTGATCGACGAACACAGCATCGACGGCGTGGCGCTTTTTTCCTCGTGGGAAACCGATCCATGCCTTCTGGACATCTTGGCGATGCGCCGCTTTCCCTTTGTGCTGATCGACAACCACGCCGCCACGCTGTCCAACAGGCAAATATACTTCGACAACGCTTCCATGGTGGACGAGATGATGGGGCGGCTCTATGCGCTGGGGCACCGCGAGATCGGTTTTTTGCGCGCCGGTTGCGCACAGCAGCACATGATCGACCGCGTGCGGGGGTATCGGAGCTTTGCAGAGGCGCACGGGATCGAATCCGAACGCTTCATGGTGACGGGGGAATATACGGTCGAGAGCGGGTATGCCTGCATGAACGCGTTGATCGACACCGGAATGCTCCCCACCGCGCTGATCGGCGGCAACGACAACATGGCCGCCGGCGCCTGCAACGCCGCGATCGACCGCGGACTCCGCATTCCGGAAGACCTGTCGCTTATGGGCATCGACAACAGCATCGTCGCCCGCGCGACGCGGCCTTCGCTTGCGACAGTCGCTCCGCCGACGGACAAAATGGGCGTCGCGGCCATCGAAAGCCTGATCGCCTTGATCGAAGGCCGGATCGATGAGATCCCCAACCAAGTCCTGCCGTGTACCTTCGTCGAGGGGCGATCGGTCGGGCCGCCCCGAAAGCGTTAGCGGTCGGGCGCTTCCAGCGACACAGGGCCGCCCGCGATCGCGCGCCATTCGGTGGGCTCGTCCGCGTAGCAGTGCGCCAGGTAAAAGTAGCGCGTCGGACGGGACAGACCGCGCGCCGCGCTGTGCCACACGCCGCGATCCAGAACGGCGAGCATGCCGGGCGGCAGCGTCACGGCGACGACATCGTCCGCGTGGGGGCCTTCGTCGCCCGCCACCGACAGCAAAAACGCGATCGGCTCCTCGGCGCCAAAGAGCGCTTCCTGGGTGTGAAAATGGCGCTCCATCGCGTCGAAACGGGCCGGAAGTGCATCCCCGATCGTCATGCCCAGGCTGGCCGGCGTGTCGATCACGGGCAGGTCGGTGTGGGCGTCTTTGTACCCGTCGCCGGCGCCAAAGTTGACCTTTCGACCGCCGTCAGTGGGCGCTGTCATGTCGATGAGGGCGCCGTAGCGCGCGAACTCGATCGAAGTGATCGGCTGCAGAATCATGCGGATTCCCCCCCTACTTGACGAGTTCGGCGTAGCGGGCGCGATCGCCGCCCATCGCCTCGATGAAGTCCAAGACCGCCGCCGCGCCTGCCGCGCCATAGCGGGCCCCCAGGCCGGATACCGCCCGCGCCGCGGCATAATTCGCAAACTCGGCACAGATGTGCAAGTCGTCTGTGCGCGTGAAGGCGAAGAGGAAGGACGCGCAAAAGGTATCGCCTGCGCCCGTCACATCGACGACCGGTACGCTGAGACCGGGCAGCGAAAACGCGTCGCCCCGCGTTAGTACGCGGCAGCCTTTGTCGGCCCGCGTGACGACGACCGTCCGGATCCCACGACCAAAGAGCTGCGAGATCCACACGCTTTCGGTTTTTCCCTTGGTCAGGCGGGCAAAACCGCGTTCATTCAAAAAGAGCGTGTCGATCCGGTCGAAAAGCCAGTCGTCCGCTTCCGATATGTCTGCGACGTCCAGATCGCACCAGAAGCGGCATCCCGCCGCGATCGCCTCGTCGAGTATCTCCTTCGCGCCGCGTTCCCCGCAACGGATCGGCTTGATCTCGCAAAACGTCGAATAGATCACGCGCGATGCGACGATCGCTTCGAGTGTTTCGGGTGTGATCTCCATGTGTTGCAGGTTGAGCGTCGGGATGAAAACGGTATGCTCGCCCTCGGCCAGGATGATGATCGTTTTGGAATCGGGCAGGCTATCGTCGCGCACCATATGACGGATGTCCAGACCGGCCTCTTCCAGCCCCTTGCACAGCCTCTGCGTGATCGCGCCGCCATTGAGCACCGTCATAAAACATGCCGGCATGTCGTAGGCAGCGTAGACGCAGGCTGCGTTCGCGATCATGCCGCCCATCTGCGTCGGCAGGGTTTGGACGATCACTTTGTCGGCGAGCGAGGGAAAGACATCGGCGCTGTAATACTCGTCGAGACTGACATCGCCGATGAAGAACACTTTTGGAAACCGCTCCATGTAGCAACACCCCCTATGTCATTTTCCCAATTGTAAACGTTCATTGGTCAATTTGCAAACCAATGTTGCCAAAAATATGCGAAAAGGGAGGCGTACCATGCAGGCAAAACACAATCATAGCGAGGCATTTCGCACGGCTTTTTCGGTGGACAAGCCGATACTGGGCATGCTCCACCTCATGGGAGACGGCGATCGGGATGTGTTCGATCGCGCCAAACGCGAGATCGATCTTTTGTTCGAAAACGGCGTCGATGCCGTCGTCGTCGAAAACTACTTCGGAACCCCCGATCAGATGGCGCAAGTGCTCGCCTACTTGCAAGCACAGCGGCCCATCCCGATCTACGGCGTCAACGTGTTGGATGACGACGAAAAGGGCTTTGCCTACGCCGCGCGTTACGGCGCGTCCTTTCTCCAGCTCGACTCGGTGGCGGGGCATCTGCCGCCGGACGAGGACGCGCGTTTTGCCGAAACGCTTGCCGCGTGGCGGGCGTCGACGTCGGCTGTGCTGCTCGGCGGCGTGCGATTCAAGTACCAGCCGGTGCTGTCCGGCCGCAGCGTCGAGGAAGACTTGCGTCTGGGAATGGAGCGCTGCGACGCCATCGTCGTCACGGGGGAGGGCACGGGCATGGACACCCCGATCGAGAAGATCGAAGCCTTTCGCGTCGTGATCGGCGATTTCCCGCTGATCGTGGGAGCCGGAACGACGCCGGCGTCCTGCGCCGAGCAGCTCGCGATCGCGGACGGCGCGATCGTCGGCTCTTATTTCAAACGCGCCCACCAAGCCAAGGACGAGATCGAAGCGTCGCACGTCCGCGCCTACATGGAGGTCGCCCGCCAGGTGCGCGCGGGGAGCCGATCATGACCCGCCCGCGCCAGTACGTCAGCCTGAAAGAAGGCTTTTTCGCTTCCGAAGCCGCCTGGCTCGCTGCGATGGAGCGCTTCGGCCTCACAGGTTGCGAGCTCTACATGGACGACGTGTTGCCGCGCGACGAAGCTTTGCACCTCTCCGCAGACGATCGCGCATCGCTCCGACGGCGTGGCGTCAAACGCCTCCACGCGTCATACTGGGCGTGGCCGACGGCTTTTTTCACGAAGAACCGCTACGCGGAGCTCTTGTCGCGCATGGGCGGGCGTGAAGCCGTGGCTGCTTACTTCGGCGACGAGACGGGGGCGCAGATCTGGCAGCGCTGGGCCGATGAATATGCGTTGGCCTGTGAGCTGCGCGCCGATGCCTTCACCTTCCACCTGATCGACTACGCGCCGATCGACGGCCGCTGGGCTTTCTCCCAGACGAGGGACGAGATCCTCCAAGCGATGATCTACCTGATCCAGCACTTTCTCTGTGAGCTTGGCGAACGCGGCCTGCTCCATGCCGACGCGCCGCACATCGAGCTCGAAAACGCGGGCTGGGGGCTGGAGTACGGTGCGCAGACGGCAGACGACTTCAAGCGGGTTTTCGCCCAGCTCGACGACCCCTTCGACCGCGTGCGCATCGGCTGGGACATTAACCACCTGCTGCACGCGATCGGACGCGACGAAGCGGGCCAGGCACGCTTTTTCCTACCCACGCGCGAAATTTCACCCGCCATGGCGACACTCGAACGCGACTTGGGCGGCGATCCGGCGGCCTTTGCGCAGGCATGGATCGAACACAACCTGCTCGATGCCGCGTTGGCCCCGCGCGTCGGATCGATCCACCTGTCCGACTGCGCGCCCAAGCGGGTCAACTACTTCGAAAACGGCTGTTTCGTTTCGCCGTATTTCGAAATCCAGGACGCGCTGCCCGACGACGAAGCCCGCGAAGCCTACGGCGTGGATGTCGTTTTGACCCATTACGATTCCCACCTTCCGCTCGGTGAGGGCATGCTGTCGCCCAAGGGCATGCGCGCGCTCGTTGAACGCCTCTGCCGGGCCGATCCGGAATTCGCCATCCTGCACGAACTGAAGAACAGCGTCGATCAAGGCGCGGCTCTCGCTCTGCAACTCGAACGTCTTTGGAACGCCGATGAGGAGGTGGACGCTTGAAATACATCATCGCGGGCCCGACGATCGTCAACGACGTCGTGTACGCCGACGGATCGCGCGTGGACGGCATGACGGGCGGCGCGGTCTTCTGCGCGGCTGGCTTGGCGCTTTGGTCCGACAGCATCCTGTATGTGTCGAACGTGGGTCCGGATTTTGAAAGCTACTACGGCCGCTTCATGGATGCCTATGGCTTTTCGCGCGCCGGACTTCGCTTTGCGCTGCCCTACACGAACCACACGACGCTCGTCTACCGTCCGGATGGCCTGCACGACGAGATCTCGGTCTTTTCGCCGGATGTCGAGGCGGAGATCGACCGGCTCGAACCGATCACGGCGCGGCAAGTCGCCGAGGCTTGCGCGGACGACACCGTCGGCATTTACGTCGAGGCGCGGGAATCGAGCGCGTTTTGGGACGATCTGCCTCTGATCCGCGAGGCCACGGATGCCAAGCTGCTGTGGGAACTGCCGACCTCCGCCGCGACGGAGCCCCAACGCCGCGCCGCCACGCTGGCTGTGCTGCCGAAATGCGACCTGTTCTCGCTGAACTTGATGGAAGCCAGGATCCTGTTTCGCCAAGAGGACGAAGCGGGCGTCGCGCGGGTGATCCGCGAAATGGGCCTCCGCTGCTATCTGCGCCTGGGCGCGCGGGGTTCGCGCGTCGTCGCGCCGGAGGGAGACGCCTTTGTCCCCAGCGTGACGGTCGGGCCGATCGTCGATGCGACGGGTTGCGGAAACGCCTCGACCGCAGCGGCGCTTTACGGCTTTTGCGAAGGCTTTGAGCCCCGAAAGACCGCGGCGATCGCCAACCTTTCGGCGGCCTACACACTGCTCCAAGTCGGCCCTTGTCCCGCCGTCGCGCCCGAAATGCGCCTGGACGCAGAGCGCCGCCTCGACGCGCTCTGTTCGGAGCCGAGCCGCTGATTTCGCAGCACAAAAAAGCGCCTGGACGATCGTGTCCAGGCGCTTTTGCGTACTGGCGAGAATCGTGTCTCGCTTATGGAAGGGTTTTTCCCGTCTTGGGGTCGATCGCGATCAGGAGCGGTTCGCCCGTCTGACCGCTTTCACCGATGACGTAAGCGTACTTGACCCCGTCGAGCGTGAAAGCGATTTTGCAGTTGGGCCCGCCTTCGGGAATGATCGTGCGGATGACCAGCGGCTTTTTGGGCGCGATTTCCTTGATCGTCGTCATGCGTTTGACATCCTCGAAGCGATCGCTTTCGTATTGCACCCGCACCAGCTCGACGTTCTGGAGCGGCTTCTTCGCGTCGATCCGAACGTAGATGCCTTCCTTGTGCTCCGTGTAGCGGGAGGCCGCCTTCGCGAAGCCCGGCGCGTCGGTAAAGGCGATCGCGATCGGTTCGGAGGCCGCGTCGGGTTGATCGTCCGGATTGACCTGGATGCCGGCGATCTGCCACTTGCCTTTCGTTTCGACCAAGTCGAAATGAACTTCGTCTTTGGACGCGGTCGTCAGTACCGCGGTCGCCTTCGTGCCAGACTTGGCAAAGTTCACATCGATCGCGAGCTTGTCGAAGGTGACGAGATCCGGCTTCAGCGCCGTGAAAAACGAGTCCGACAACACATCGACATGTTTGGGGTCGATCGCTTGGAGGCGGGCTGTCACTTCCTTTGACTTTCCGTTGTCGATGCAGCGAAGCGCCAGGTAGTGCCGCACCAGATCCGACGGATTCGCGGGGTATTTTCCGACATCGACGGTGGAGCTGACGAGCGTGAAATACCCTTTCTTGGCGTACCAATCGTAATGGGATTCGGTGGGGTAGAAGAGCACGTCGTAGGACCAGCGGCTCTTTCGGTAGCCGTCGTAGCGTCCGTCCCCGTCGGCGTCCACCATGCGGTCTTCGCCCGCGCCCGTCGGAGACCAGGCGGCCGTGACCTTTTTGAGTGCGTCGTTTTCGACCTTCAGGAGCGCAAAGCCGCGCAAATGCGCCTCATTGGTGAGCACGATGTGGAGATAGAGTCCGTCGCTCTCCTGCATGCGTATCGCGGATGCCGTGTCGAACGATGCCGTCGGCAGCGCGACTGGCTTGCCGAGCTGCGACACTTTCCCTTTTGTGCTGCGGAAAGCGTAGATCTCCTTGTCGCTCATCTTCACGAGCACTTCTTTGTTTCCGTCGCCGTCCAAGTCGCGCTCCGAGATCAGGCATACGGCCGATTGGCGCCGCGCCTTGTCGAAGTGTTTCGCGATGTACTGGGTATAGGCCGCGCCGAGCTTGGGCGCCGCAGTCGTAGCTGCCAGCGCGCTTCCACAGAGCATGGCTGTGATTGCGAGCGCCAGCCAGGCAGTGGCAAGTTTCCCTGTCTTCATCGATTCACGTCCTCTCGTTGTCGGGCAGGCAATGGGAGTGGTAGCATATTCTCAATGTAGATTTACTATATCATAGCGCAGATCAAAAAAGGAGGCCTTTGCGCCTCCCAATTGATCGAATCTCCAAAATTACGCGAGATGCCGGTCGATCATGTCTTCCAGATCTTCTTTCGGCACCAAACCAATCGATTTTTCCACGATGTCGCCGCCCACGAAGAGCATGACGGTCGGGATGGTCTGGATGCGGTAGCGGATGGCGATCGCTTCCTGCTCGTCCGTGTTGAGCTTGCAGACCTGGATGCGATCCTTGTAATCGTCCGCCAATTCGTCGATCGCGGGGGCCAGCATGCGGCAAGGCCCGCACCACGCCGCCCAGAAATCCACCAGGACCGGTTTGTCGTTCCGGATCATGGCGTCAAAGCTATCGTTGGTCAAATGAATGATGTTCTGGTTTGCCATTCAGGCGCCTCCTTCACTGCGGTTGAAAACGTATCCGCCGACACTCGCGCACCATTGTCGTACCGAGTATCTCATTCCGTACCGCGTTTGTCAATGCATATGCCCAACTCGGCAAGCTGTGCGTCGTCAACGGCGTTGGGCGCCTGGGTGAGCAGGTCGGACGCGTTTTGCGTCTTGGGGAAGGCGATGACGTCGCGGATGTTGTTCGTGCCGGCCATGAGCATGACGATGCGATCCAGGCCGAACGCGATGCCACCGTGCGGGGGAGCGCCGTATTGGAAGGCCCGCAGGAAGTAGCCGAAGCGCTCCGCGGCGCTTTCGTCGGTAAAGCCCAGCGCGCGGAACATCCGCTTTTGCAGTTCCTGGTTCGAGATCCGGATCGACCCGCCGCCCAGCTCGTAGCCGTTGAGCACCATGTCGTAAGCTTTGGCGCGCACCGAAGCCGGATCGCTCTCCAGCTTGTCGAGGTCCTCGAGTTTGGGGGACGTGAAAGGGTGGTGCTTCGCGTAGTATCGCCCATCTTCGGCATCGTATTCGAAGAGCGGGAATTCCGTGACCCAAAGCAAGTCGAAACGGTCCGGATCGATCAGGTCGAAGCGTTTCGCCAGCTCCAGGCGAAGCGCACCCAAAGCGGCAAACACGACTTCGTCGTCGGCGTCGCAGACGAAAAACACCGTGTCGTTCGCCTTTGCGCCGACCCGTTCTAGCAACGACGCGATCTGCGCCTCCGTCATGAACTTGGCGAGCGTGCTTTTCACGCCGTCCGCCGTCACTGTCATCCAGCTCATGCCCTTGGCGCGGTAGGTTTTGACGAACTCGACCAACTTGTCGATCTCCTTGCGCGAGAGCTTGTCCGCCGATCCGACCGCGTTGATCGCCCGCACCGAGCCGCCCGCCGCGATGGCGTCCTTTAGGAACTGCGCTTCGGTCGAGCCCATGATGTCCGACACGTCGACCAGTTCCAGCCCAAAACGGGTGTCCGGCTTATCCGAACCGTAGCGCGCCATGGCCTCCGCGTACTTCATGCGCGGCAAGGGCAGCGGGATCTCGATGCCCTTGATCTTCCGAAAGAGTTCCGCCATGAAGCCCTCGTGGACCGCCATGACGTCCTCTTCGTCCTCGACGAAGGACATTTCACAGTCGATCTGCGTGAATTCCGGCTGGCGATCTGCCCGCAAATCCTCGTCGCGGAAGCATTTCGCGATCTGAAAATACCTGTCGAAGCCGCTGAGCATCAGCAGTTGCTTAAACTGCTGGGGGCTTTGCGGCAGGGCGTAAAACTGCCCGGGATAGACACGGCTCGGCACGAGGTAATCGCGCGCACCCTCGGGCGTGCTGCGGCCCAGGATGGGCGTCTCGATCTCGTAGAAGCCCTGCGCGTCGTAATAGTCCCGCGCCACCTTCGCGATCCGGTGGCGGAGCGCCAAGATGCGCTGCATGACCGGTCTGCGCAAGTCAAGGTAGCGGTACTGCATGCGCAGCATTTCGTTTGTTTCGCTGTCGTCGTCGATCATAAAAGGCGGCGTTTCACTCACAGCCAGGATCTTGAAGTCGCTGACCAAGAGCTCGAAAGCCCCCGTCGCGACATCTGGATTGATCGCCTCGGGCGCGCGCCGTGCCAAGACGCCTTTCACCGCCAGGACGAACTCCGAGCGTATCCCTTCGGCCTTTTCAAAGGTCGCGCGGTCGTTCCGGCTCTCGTCGAACACGACTTGCATCATGCCGCTGCGATCGCGCAGGTAGGCGAAAATCAACCCGCCGAGGTTGCGCTTGCCGTCCACCCAGCCCATGAGCGTCAGATCTTGCCCCAGTTCGGATTCGCAGGGGACGCCGCAATGGTGGCTTCTTTTCCAGCCGTTCAAAAATTCTGCCATCGATAACACAACCTCGCTTTATTTGCTCGTTTGCAGGGTGGACGCAAATGCGTCGGCAAAGCCGTCCAGCGGCGCCTGACTTTCGCTGCCGTCCTGCATGTTGCGGAGTTTGCAAGCGCCTGCCGCCAGTTCCTGCTCGCCGATGACGGCGACGTAAGGCACGCTGAGCTTGTCGGCGTACTTGAACTGCGCTTTCATGCTCCGGCCGACGCTGTCCATGGCCGCGGGGATGCCGCGCTTTCGAAGATCGGACGCGATCGTCCAGCAGGCGCGTTTGGCGTCGTCGCCGTAATGCGCGAGGTAAATCGCAGCGTCCGGTTCGCGCGGGATCGCGATGCCCTGGCTTTCCATGACGAGGAGCAGGCGTTCCATGCCCATGCCGAAACCGACGCCCGGCGTGGAAGGGCCGCCGATCTCTTCGACGAGGTGGTCGTAGCGCCCGCCGCCGCAGACCGTGCCCTGTGAACCGATCTGATTCGAGATGATCTCAAAGACCATGCGCGTGTAGTAGTCGAGGCCGCGCACGAGGCGCTGATCGACGACGAAGTCGATGCCTGCCGCCGTCAGGTAGCTTTGCAGCGACGCAAAGTGGTGTTTGCAGTCGTCACAGACGTAGTCCGCGATCTGCGGCGCCGCCTCGATCTGGGTGCGGCAGATCGCATTTTTGCAGTCGAGGATGCGCAGCGGGTTTTTCTCGAGGCGCGATTTGCAGTCCTCACACATGCCGTCGATCCGCGCGGCAAAATGATCCCGCAGCGCCTGGTTGTACGTGGGGCGGCATGTCGGGCAGCCGATGTTGTTGATGTGGAGGGTCAGATCCGATACACCCAGCTCGTCGAACACGCGCAGACCCAGCGCGATCACCTCGGCGTCCGCGATGGGTTCGCTCGAACCGAAGAGCTCGATGCCGAACTGGTGGTGCTCGCGGAGCCGTCCGGCCTGGGGCTGTTCGTAGCGGAAGACCGGACAGTTGAGGTAATACATGCGGGTGGGCTGTGGCGCGGCAAAGCAGCTGTGCTCGACGAACTGCCGCACGACGCCCGCTGTGCCCTCGGGTTTGAGCGTGACCGAATCGTCGCCCTTTGTCGTGAAGGTGTACATCTCTTTTTGCACGATGTCGGTCGTTTCGCCGACGCTGCGCAAAAAGAGATCGGTCTGTTCCAGCACGGGCGTGCGCACCTCATGGAAGCCGAACGCGCGCGTCACGCGGCGCATGGCATCCTCGATGTAGTGCCATTTGTAGCTCTCCTGGGCTTCGACGTCCTTAAAGCCCTTCAAGGCCTTTACTTTCATGCTTTCCTCCTGACGAAAACGAGCCGGGCAATCGTCTGCCCGGCCCATCCGTTCGCTTATTATCGCTTGTCGGCCACATTGGCGGCGATGTCGCCGATGACGGGAAGCCGGAATTCTTCGCCGCGGTAGGCCCGAACCATGCACATGATCCAGATCGCGGCAAAACCCAAGCTGAGTGCAAGGCCGAAGAGCCAGCCGATGAAAGGAATGTGAGCCAAAATGGCGCTGAGGATCCAGTAGATCACCCACAGTGCCACACCGGCAATCACCCCTTGAATCGCGTGGAAGCGCACGAATCGATCCGCATCCTTTTCGACGAGATAGACGATCAAGCTCGAGAGGGGAAACACGGCATAGCAGAGCAGCCCTTTGACTTTGGTATCGTCGTTCATGACGTTCTTCCTTTCTCCTGCCGACATGGTTTCCTTGTCGGTTTCATGATAGCACGGTTCATTCACGCTGTAAAGCGCGGCGGATCAGCGTTTGGCGCCCTTGCTGCCCCAGTTGGCTTTTTGCAGCACTTCGGAATCGTAAGCGTAAAGGTTGCGGTTCTTTTCCTTGTGGACGCGCACGGCGTTGTCGACCAGCTCGTCGATCAGCTGGGAATAGCTCAGGCCGAGCGGCTCCCAGAGGTAAAACGCGAACGAACCGGGAATGGTGTTGATCTCGTTGACGTAGAGGGTTTCGGTCGCCTTGTCGTAGATGTAGTCGATGCGCACGACGCCTTTGCAGTCGAAGAGCTTGAAGATCTCGACCGAGAGATCCTGGATCCTTTCGGTCAGCTCGTCTTCGATCGGCGCGGGCACGATGCGGCTCATCGACTTCATGCCGGACATCTCGCTGCCCTTGCCGCCGCGCAGGTACTTGTCTTCAAAGCTTAAAAAGTTCTTCCACGCGATCGGCTGCTCGCAGACGGACGGCCGCACGTCGCAGCCGCTGCCCAGCACGGAACAGTTGAATTCGGCGATCTCCTCGACACCGGCGTCCGCCAGGATGCGCCGATCGTAGCGCACGGCCACTTCGATCGTCTCATAAAGCCGATCGCGGTCGGTCGCCTTGCCGATGCCGATGCTCGAACCGAGGTTGGCCGGCTTGATGAAGATCGGATAGTCCAGTTTGGCTTCAATGTCGGCGACCACGCGTTCGGGATCTTCTTCCCACTGGTCGCGCCAGAACCAAACGCTGTCGAGCACTGGGAAGCCCGCGCCCCGAAACGCCGCCTTCATCAGCACTTTGTCCATGCCCGCGCAGGATCCCAACACGCCCGATTCGGCGTAGGGCAGGTCGGCCAGCTCAAAGAGTCCTTGCAGGGTGCCGTCCTCGCCGTTGAGCCCGTGCATCGCCGGGATCGCGACGTCGAAGGGGAACTTTTGGTTGGCAGACTTTCCGCCCAGCAACCCCTTCAATCCAGAGCCCTTCGACTCAGCCGGGACGAGTTCCGGTCCGGACGTCAGGTTGGGCACGGGCGGCAGCGTGACAGCCGTCACTTCGCTCGATTCGGGATCGAAGTTCCGGACAAAGGTGACGTCGCGCAGTTTGTCGCCGGTGTACCAGCGGCCATTCCGCGCGATGTAGACCGGCAGGATATCGTACTTTTTCGGGTCGGCATTTTCGATCAGTTGGGTGCCGGTCACGATCGAGATGTCGTGCTCGACGGTGCGCCCGCCAAAGAAGACGGCCAGCGTTCGCTTCATCGGGTTCCCTCCTTTACCGCGTTCCTATTCCGAGTAATTGTCCGGCAGGTCGTTTTCAAACAGGACGACGTCGCCGTTGACCGCGAGGTGACTGAGGACGACGGTCGCTTCGTCCAGCGAAGAAACGACGAAGATATTTTCTTTCGGAAATTCACGTTTTTCCATGCCGCGCACGATCGGCACGCTGCGCTTTTTGCCGACGAGGATCGCGAAATCGGCGCTCATGGCGATCTGCTCGCCAAAGGCTTCGTTTTGCGCTTCTTCTTCGGCGCCCAGCTCGATCATGCCCGGCGTGACGACGATGCGCCGCCCGTCGAAGGCGCGGAGCACCTCCATCGCGGCCTTGGCGCCATCGGGGTTGGCGTTGAAGGCGTCGTCGATCACCGTCACGGCGCCGGGGATGAGCTGCAAGCGGTGTTCCACCGGCTCCAGACGACGGATCCCCACCGCGATTTGCTCCATGGACAGCCCCATGTAGCGCGCGACGGCGGCGCCGCCCGTGACGTTCAGTATGTTGTGTTCGCCCAGAAGACGTGTTTTACAGGCGATCGAAGCGCCGTCTTCGCAGATCAGCGTGAAACGGCTGCCCTGGGACGACACCGAGATGTCGACGGCGCGCATGTAAACCTGTTCGCGCGCGTGCAAGCCGTAGAGCAAGCGATCCCGAACGGCGACGTTGCGCTTGGAGAGCTGGACGCATGCCTCGTTGTCGCCATTGAAGAAGGCCGCGCCGTCCGCCGGAAGGTTGGCGATCAGCTCGAACTTCGTGTTTGCGATGTTCTCCAGCGATCCAAACGTCTCGAGGTGTTGCTTGCCGATCGAGCTCAACAGCCCGATCGTCGGCGCGACGAGGTCGCACAGTTCGTCGATGTCGCCGACGTAGCGCGCGCCCATCTCCGCGACGAAGACCTCGTGGCTGGGGCGGAGCATTTCGCGGGCGACGCGCGTGATGCCCATGGGCGTGTTGTAGCTGTGCGGCGTGATCAATACGTCGAATTTTTCGCTGAGGATGCTGCCGAGCACGAACTTGCTGCTCGTCTTGCCGTAGCTTCCCGTGATGCCGATCTTGATCAGATCGTCGCGTTCCGCCAGAATGCGCTTGGCCTGGTTGAAATAGCGGCGCTTGATGCCCTCTTCGATCGGCACGCAGAGAAAGTGCGCGATCGCGACGAGAAGCGGCAGGAAGAGCGCCGGTACGTAGACCGCCACGCGCGCCACAAGATAAGCCGTGTATTGGCGTCCGACGTTGGCCCGCAGCAAGAGGGGATAAAGGTTGACGAGCAGGATCACAAAGGCGATCGCGACGATCAGCCGTTTGACCCTGCCGGTGAAGACGAGGGGCTTTTTCGCTGGAACGCGCCGCCAGATGAAACCGACATAGGCGACGAGCACGGCGTAGATGCCGCGGACGGCACACTGCGCGACGAGAAAGACCGCGTACTTGTTGACGAGCATCGACGCGGCGGCGTCGCTGAACAGACAGATGAAAAAGACGAGCACCAGCGGAAGCCAATCGCGCAGCGCGTGCTTTTTCAGCCAGCGCATGTACATGTTGGCCTGGTAGCTCTCGAGCTGGAGCATATGGACGAAGCGCAGCGACGCGTAGAGGCCGGCCGCGCCGCAGAGGATCTTGAGCAGGTTATCGATGAAAACCAATGCGGGGCACCTCCCAATGCGAGTCGATCGGGCGCGTTATTTCCATAAGAAGGCGTCGGCGATCGAGAAAAAGCGCCGGCTGTGTTCGACAAAAGCGTAGTGGCTGGCGCCCTCAAACAGCACGAGCGCTGCGTCGGGGATTTCGGCTTCCATGACGCGCCCCATCCAAAGGGGGGTCGCCGCGTCGTATTCGCCCCAGACGAGCAGCGTCGGGGCCTGTATGGACGGAAGCAGGGGGCGCAAATCCTGGTTGACGACCTTGACAAAGGTGCTGCGCATGACGCCGTCGAGCGACTGGTAGTCGGAGCTGCCCGCGCTGCGCATCTTCGCGTCGAGTCCCAGGGCTTTTCCGAGCCAAGGGATCTTCGCGACGTGCTTGCCGAGTTTGTACGCGTATACGCGCAGATAGTAATCCGGGCCTCGTTTGGGGATCATCCCCGCGGCGCCGGTCAGCAGCAGCTTGTCGAAGCGCTGCGGCGCGTGCGAAGCCATGCAAATGGCGACGCGCGCACCAAACGAATGGGCGATGATATCACAGGTTTCCACGCCCAAATCGTCCAAAAACGCGAGGGTCATGTCGGCATACTCCGTGACCGACCAAGGTTCCGGAGGCAGCGACGAATCCCCATGTCCCGGGAAATCGAGCGCGATCACGTCGTTGCCGCGCGCGACGAACGCATCCCAAAACACGTCGAAGCGCACCTTGCCGTCGCCCCAGCCGTGCAACAAAAGCAGCGGCTTGCCTTTTCCGGCGCGCTCGTAGGCGATGCGCACGGCGCCGTTCGACCACTCCATACGCTTCCTCCACTATCAACATCTATTTATTATACTGGACGGATTGGCTTTTCTCTACTTTCTTTCAAAAGAAAGTAGCAAAGAAACTTTGCATGCCTTCGGCACCCGGATCCGCCCGCCGCGATTCGGGCGGGCGGATCCATGTTGCGTGTGAAAATGTTCCGAGGCTCTCGTCCGTTCGAAGAAATGTGCAAATCGGGATTCCAAAGGGTCTTGACCCTTTGGCGGGGTCAAGGGGTGGTACCCCTTGCGTCCCCCGTTAGCTCCGCATGATCTTCGCCCATTTCCAGTAGTGCTCGGCGACGATGTAATTCGACTCGATCTCCTCGGCGGTCAGCGGGCGGATGACGCGCGCCGGCGATCCGAAGGCCATCGAGCCGTCGGGGATGACGGTGCCTTCGGTCAGAAGGGAGCCGGCGCCGATGATGCAGTGCTTTCCGATGCTGCACTTGCTCATGACGATCGCGCCCATGCCGATCAAGGTGTAGTCGCCGACGGTGCAGGCGTGGACGATGGCGTTGTGGCCGACCGAGACGCCGTCGCCGAGGATGGCAGGGATGTCGGCGGAGCGTTCTTCGCCGCGCGCGATGCCGCCGCCGACGTGGACGACGACGCCGTCCTGGATGTTGCAGAGTTTGCCGAGCTCGATGCGGCTCATGTCGCCGCGCAGCACGGCGTTGCACCAGATGCTACAGTGTTCGCCCATGCGGACGTTTCCCGCGACGACGGCCGAACTGTGGACGAACGTTTCGTCTGGATCGTCGGGGAGCTGGGGGATGCGATCGCCGATCGATTCGATGCCCATGTTGGGGATCCTTTCTGTACGTCAGTCCGCGTTCCGGGCGACGAAGAGGCCCAGTGCGCATTCCAAACGTTTCTTTTGCATGTCGCAAGCCAGGCGGTAGGGCTTTCGGATGTCGCCGTTCAAAGAAAAGGCGTTGGCCGCGCAACCGCCGCTGCAATGGTACTTTGCCCAGCAGCCCGAACAATCCGGTTTGGCTGCGAGCGTATTGGCGCGAAAACGGGCGCGCATCGTTTCGTCGAAGTCACCCGTCATGACGTTGCCCATCCGAAAATCGCTTTGTCCGGCGAACTGGTGGCAGGGGTAGATATCGCCCGAAGGCGTGATCGCGACGTATTCGTTGCCCGCGCCGCAGCCGCTGACACGCTTCGACAGGCATGGCCCGTCGTCGAGGTAGAGCATGAAGTGGAAAAAGTTGGTCCACTTGCCTTCAGCCTCGCGTTCTTCGACGATCTGGGCGAGCGCGTCGTATTCGGCAAAGATGGCGGGCAGATCCGTTTCGCGCAGGGCGAGATCGCCGCCCGTTAGGACGACGGGCTCGATCGAGATCTGCTCGAAACCGGCCTCCGAAAGCGCGAGGAAGTCCTGCGAAAAATCGAGGTTTTGGCGCGTAAAGGTCGCGCGGACGTAGTATTCGCGTTCTTCTTCCTGGCGGGAAAGGCCGAGCTTTTGCGCGCCGGGAAGTACGAGATCGTAAGACGGACGGCCGTTGACGGTCTTTCGGGCGGCGTCGTGGACGGCTTTTCGTCCGTCGAGACTGAGGACGACGTTGTGGATCTCGTCGCGGCAGAAATCGACAACTTCGTCATTGACGGCGAGGCAATTCGTCGTCATGGTGAAGGCGATCGTTTTGCCGTGGGTTTTCTCCAAGGCGCGGCCGTACGCGACGAGGTCTTTGACGACGCGAAAGTTCATCAACGGTTCGCCGCCGAAAAAATCGACCTCGAGGTGGGTGCGGTCGCCCGAATGTTCGATCAAAAAATCGAGGGCTTTTTGGCCGACGTCGAGCGGCATGAGCGCGCGGTCGGCGCCGTATTCGCCCGTGCCGGCAAAGCAGTACGCGCAGCGCAGATTGCAGTCGTGCGCGACGTGCAGGCAGATGGCTTTGATGGCGGGCTCTCCGGCAAAGGGCAGGATCGCGGGCGCGGGTGAATCGAATTCCCCGACGTCGTGCAGCGCGTCGAATTCGTCGAGCACTTCGCGGATCTCGGCGGCGTCGAAGCGGCCCGAGAGTGTTTCGAGCACGGCGTCGCGGCCTTTATCCTGCCAGACGCGCGCGATTTCAAACGCGATGCCGTCGAGTTCGTGCAGGGCGCCGCTTTCGACGTCGAGCGCGATATGGCGATCGCGGTAGGTAAAGCAGTGAAGCAAGGGGATTCCTCTCAGCATGTGGGAAGCTCAAAAAAGTGGTCGACTGACCACTTTTTCGAAGGCGAAGCGGTTGCCGACCACGGTAGGATCGCTCGGATTTTATTTGCTTTTGCGGCGGCACTTCTGGTTCGCGACGGTGCAAGAGGTCTTGCAGGCGCTCTGGCAGGAAGCCTGGCATTCGCCGCAGCCCTGTGCCGTTTTGAGGCAGGCTTTTTGGACGGTCTTGACGTGTTTCATCCTGTTCTCTCCCTTGTCATGGCAATTCGCGGCGGCAGGGGCCGCGCGATCCCATGCATTATATCACGCATACGGCCGGATCACAAGGGTCAGGACCTGTCGGCCGGTTTCGTGCCGAAGACGAATCCGACGATCGCGCCGATCACCGCGCCCATGCCGAGGTCGGCGAGGTTGGCGGCCGAGAACGAGAAGGAGCCGACGATGATCGAAAAGACGATGGCACCCAGGATCACGTAGAGAACACCGGCGAGCAGCCCGCGGAACCACGGGTGGGTCGAGACTCCGCGCACCGCAAGGTAGGCGGCCAGCGCGATACAGACGACCTTGACGACCTGGTTGAAGATGGGGATGATGTTGTCTTTGACGATGCCGAACTTGAGCAGCACGGCCAGCGTCATGATCAGCGCGACCGTGACCGCGGCCGCGAACAGAACGCCATTGAGCACAGGCAAGATGCCTCTGCTGGCGTGAGACGCGCGCGCGCCGGACTTATGCGCCACGCTTTTTTTGCTTCGTTTGACTGCGTTTCCATTGCTTGTCATTGCGATCGCACCTCCCATGTTTGTTCATACTTATGCGGACACGGTGAGCACTATGTATGCTTTTTTGGGATGGGCTGTCGCACACGAAAAAAGCGGCCATGCGGCCACTTTTGGGCGAATAGGCGCGATTATGCGGTCGTCGATCGCTTGCGCAGCGAGGCGAGATGGGTCAGGTGGATTTCGTCATAGCGGTCGAGCGCGATCATGCGAAAGCGTGCGGTATAGGCAGGGTCGGTCGCAGCGAGGGATTGATCGAAGGGGAGGGTTGCGCAATGGATGCCGTGTACCTGCCGGCACCAGGCCAGAAGCGTTTCGAGCGGGCAGCGCGCACCCATGCCGCAGCAGGCTTCCATGGCGGCTCGGTTGGCAAAGGGCCGCGCGACCAGGAGGCTTCCCAAGCGGCTGCGCAAGGCTGCGGCGAGCAGCGATGTCATCGCGATGAGCAGGTCTGTTTCGCGCAAAGGCAGGGCTGTCGGCAAAAGGACGATCGATTCGACGTCGTGGCAGGCAAAGACACGACGCATGAACACTTCGTCGTCCATGCCGCCGACGTGCCAGATGACGTCGGGTGGGAGGGCGTCGGCACGCCCGGCCGTTGCGCGGTCCACGACGGCGATCGAGGTGCCGCGCCTGTGTAGTGCTTCGACGAAGGGACGGCCACACTCTGACAAGCCGCCAAAAACCAAAACTGACATGGTGAGCAGTTCCTTCCTGAAAATCACAAATCTGTGGCGAGAACCAACGCACGGGGAGTGTTGCCTAGCATTTACTACAGCATACCATAAATGTATGTAATTTACAATCAACATTTTGTGCAATTTCGCAAGGGACTGGACCCTGCATGCGCGCAACACGATTGTCAGTGCAGCGTCGAAATCCCATTTCACGCTGTTTTTATATGGAAAGCTTCGCAAATTTTCGCTATAATGGCGGAAGTAAGCAACGCATCCGAAGGAGGCATGTATGGTTTCGCACGCATATCGCACCCACCGCTCGCTCGCACGGATCACGGCCTTTGTCACCCTCTTGTTGCTCGTCGTGGGAAGTCTTTCCGC
>JAVBLF010000056.1:0-15784 GCA_031553675.1 Eubacteriales bacterium
GCGATCGCGAACAGCAAATAGGCTGCGACGATGCCGTAGCCCCAGATGTGTTTCACGAGGAAAACGGCGACCAAAAATGCCAGTGTCAGCACGACCTTGACGCGCGAATCCATGCGGTGTACGGGCGATTCGGCATGGTAATACTGGCCGAGGGTGATGTCATTGAACATGCTTGGCCCTCCGCAGGATGGCGTCGGCGAGCGCGTCGATCTGGTAGATGTCGTTGGGCAGCGCAAAGCCGCGGGCGCGGAGGCGCTCGGCCATCTGGGCGGCTTGCGGCAGGTCGAGGTGGAGTTCGCGCAAAAGTTGGGTCTGCGCGAAGACTTCGCCCGGGCTTGCGAGGAGGACGAGCTTGCCCTTGCTGAGCACGGCGACCTGTGTCGCCAGGGCGGCGATGTCGTCCATGCTGTGCGAAACCATCACGACGGTGTGCCCGCCCTTGTGGTAGTCGCGGATGATGTCGAGTATTTCTTCGCGGCCGCGCGGATCGAGCCCTGCCATTGGTTCGTCGAGCACGAGGATGGACGGTTCCATCGCGAGTATGCCCGCCAGCGCGACGCGGCGTTTTTGGCCGCCGGAAAGTTCGAAAGGAGAGCGTTCGGCGACGAGGTCGTAATCGAGGCGGACGGCGGCCAGGGCGGCGCGGACTTTGCGGTCGGCTTCCTCATCGGATGCGCCGTGGTTTTTTGGGCCGAAGGCGACGTCTTTGGCGACGGTTTCTTCAAAAAGCTGGTATTCGGGGTATTGAAACACCATGCCGACTTGGGCGCGGACGGCTTTGCGCGTCTTCTTTTCGGCGAGGTCGACGCCGTTGACGACGACGCGTCCGCTCGTCGGCTGCAAAAGGGCGTTCAGGTGCTGCACGAAGGTCGATTTGCCCGAACCGGTATGGCCGATGACGCCCAAAAAAGCGCCGTCCTCGATCGTCATCGTGATGTCGTCGACGGCGACAGCTTCCTGGCTGCTACCCTTCATGTAGACGTGGGAGAGGTGTTCGATCTCGATGGGCATGGCGGCTCCTATTGCAGTTCCGATTCAATGGTTCAACCATTGAATCGGGTATACAGCATTTCGACTATCCTTCGGGTGCTCGTCGAAATGCCAATTGCGTGGACAGCGGGGGTTCATGCCGCCCTCGTCCACGATTTCAATCCATTACCGAGGCGCAGATGGCGTCGGCCAGCGCGTCCAAATCGATCCTGTCGGGGACGTCGAGGCCGCCTTCGCGCAGTTTTTCGGCGAGACGGATGGGAAACGGCGCGTCGATGCCGTTGTCGTCGAGCGCCTGTCCGCGCGAAAAGACTTCGGCAGGTGTGCCCTGCATGGCGATCTGCCCGTGGGACACGACGACGATGCGATCGGCGCGGGCGGCTTCTTCCATGAAATGCGTGATCAGGATCAGCGTCATGCCGTCTTCGCGGTTGAGGCGGATGGCGGTTTCGAGTATTTCTTCGCGTCCGGCCGGGTCGAGCATGGCCGTCGCCTCGTCGAGGATCAGGATCTGCGGCTGCATGGCCAGTACACCGGCGATCGCGATGCGTTGCTTTTGTCCGCCCGAGAGGTGGTGGGGCGCAAAGGTGGCGAACTCGGTCATGCCGACGACGGCCAGCGCTTTGTCGACGCGCGCGCGGATTTCTTCCGAGGGGACGCCGAGGTTTTCCGGGCCAAAGGCGACGTCTTCCTCGACGATGGTCGTGACCATCTGGTTGTCGGGGTTTTGAAAGACCATGCCGGCATTTTGGCGGATCGGCAGTATGTTTTCCTCGACAGAGGAATCCATGCCGAGCACGGTCACTTTGCCTTCGGTCGGCAGAAAAAGCGCGTTCAGGTGCTTGGCCAGCGTCGATTTGCCTGAGCCATTGTGGCCGATCACTGCGACGAATTCGCCCGCTTCGATCGCCAAATCGACGCCGTTCAGTGCCCGCGCGCCTTCCGCATAGTCGTAAGAAACGCCCTCGCATGCGATGACCGCCACAGCCCAGACCTCCTGAAATTCCGATTTTAACGTATTTCAGTTTACACCATCGGAAAGCGTTGCGCAAGGAAGGACGCATTGGCTATATGCTAAAATATAGCAGAGGCGCTTGCGTGTGAATGGAATTTATTGTAACATGAGAAGAGCGGCATTCACCAGTATCAAATTGTTTTTGTAGAAAATGGCGATAGAAGAATCTGCGTGTAAGGCTATGAATGGCAAAAGATAATATCGAATGCATTGGCGAGATTGATGAAAAATATTCGTTTTTCGAAGAGAGTTCTTCGAGCCGAGTGGTAGTTTTGACAGACGAGAGGAAACAGCATATTCGAATTGGACATGCTGCCGATCTCCCTCTTCTTTACCAATATGGACGCTTGATGTTGCAGGACCCTTTGTACATTTTGCATGACACCAAAAGACCGCGCACGATAAAAATGATTGGCGGGTTTCCAGAACTGGATTTTGTTCTTGAATTGGTACTGTGTATTGCATTGAAGGTGACATCGAGCATCCGAATCATTCGATCATGACGTTTCACTCTTTGAGTCGAAAGGGACTCGAAAGATATCTGCGTAACAAGCCAGTACTTTACAAAAAGTAGAGCCGGGTGTACAATAAAAGTAAGAGATTGCTTTGAGGTGGTCGATTTCGTGGCTACCACACGCCCATGCGGCCAAAAGAGATGCAGGGGAATGCCACGCCTGCCAAAGCAAAAAGGGAGCTGGAAATGGCTCCCTTTTCTGTGCGTTCAAAAAGTGGCGCGAAGCCACTTTTTTGCGTTGGGTTGCGTCTTAGGCTTTGCCGTCGCAGCCGAGCACCTGGGTGATCTTGCGCGTGACCATCTCCTGGATGGCGGTGCGGGCCGGGCCGAGGTACTGACGCGGATCGAAATCGCCGGGCTTTTCCGCGAAATGCTTACGGATGGTGGCTGTCATGGCGAGGCGAAGATCGGAGTCGATGTTGATCTTGCAGACGGCCATCTTCGCGGCCTGGCGAAGCATGTCTTCGGGGATGCCGATCGCGTCGGGCATCTGGCCGCCGTACTGGTTGACCATCTGGACGAACTCGGGGATGACGGACGAAGCGCCGTGGAGGACGATCGGGAAGTTCGGCAGGCGCTTGCCGATGTCTTCGAGGATGTCAAAGCGGAGCTGCGGCTTCTGGCCGGGCTTGAACTTGTACGCGCCGTGGCTGGTGCCGATGGCGATCGCGAGCGAATCGACGCCGGTACGCTCGACAAAGTCCTGCACCTGGGCGGGATCGGTGTAGCTGGCGTCGGCGGCGCTGACGTTGACGGCGTCTTCGATGCCGGCCAGGCGGCCCAATTCGCCTTCGACGACGACGCCGTGATCGTGCGCGTAGGTGACGACTTGCTTCGTCAGTGCGATGTTGTCTTCGTAGCTGTGGTGGGAGCCGTCGATCATGACGGACGTGAAGCCGCCGTCGATGCAGCTTTTGCACAGTTCAAAGGTGTCCCCATGGTCGAGGTGGAGCGCGATCGGGAGGCCGGTGTTGATCTCGGCAGCCTCGACGAGCTTCATCAGGTAGGTGTGGTTGGCGTACTTGCGCGCGCCGGAAGACACCTGGAGGATGAGGGGGGCGTTGAGTTCCTTGGCCGCTTCCGTGATGCCCTGGACGATCTCCATGTTGTTGACGTTGAAAGCGCCGATGGCGTAACCGCCGGCATAAGCTTTCTGGAACATCTCGGTGGTGGTGACGAGTGGCATGGTATCAACTCCTTTAAAATCTCAAGAAACGGTGTTTCTTTGCGAACTTTGTTCGAATGCCCGTATGGGCGGCCTTCCGCTCGATTATACCCCAATGACGCGGATTTCACAAGCGGAGGGAACCCGTAAGCATAGCGACGGCCCTCGGCGGCGTTTGCGGCGCGAAAAACGGCACGGCAAAACAAGCGATCGCGCGATAAAGCGGTGCCTCAGACAGTGGCGCCATGTGACAAAAAACGCGTCTTTCGCTTGACAAGCGGAGGAACGTGTGGTTTAATGAACCTTGATTTGTTTAGCGTTTGTAAACACAGGGTTTAATGATAACTGACGGGAAGGAGGACCGCGCATGGCGATTACACAGATGCAGATCGGCGAGAAGATACGGCGCTTGCGAACGCTCCACGGCTTGACGCAGGAGGAACTCGCCGCGCGGACCGACCTGTCAAAGGGCTTCATTTCGCAGCTCGAACGGGATCTGACCTCGCCTTCGATCGCGACGCTGATCGACATGCTCGAGGCGCTGGGCACCAACCTCCAGGATTTTTTCAACGAACGCACCGAGGAGAAGATCGTCTTCGAGGCGCGCGACATCTTCGAAAAATCATTTCGCGAGGGCGACGCGCCGGGCTATGTGATCGAATGGCTGGTGGCGAATGCGCAGAAAAACCGCTTGGAGCCGATTCTCGTGACGATCGATGCGGGCGGCCGCTTCCAGGAGCACGATGCCCACGAAGGCGAGGAGTTCGGCTATGTGTTGAGCGGCCAGATCGCCCTTGTGATCGGTGGGCGACGCGTCAAGGCCAAAAAGGGCGACTCGTTCTGCTTTCGTCCAACGGCGCCGCACTGGGCGGAAAACACCGCCAAGGCGCCGGCGAAAATCCTCTGGGTATCCTCTCCTCCGTCATTTTAACGCGTAAGGTGGTGACGAATTGAGCAAACACGTAATCGATCTCAACCATGTCTCGAAGGACTTCGACGGCGACGTCGCGCTGGAAGACATCTCACTCTACATCCGAGACGGCGAGTTTCTGACCCTGCTCGGACCGTCGGGCTGCGGCAAGACGACCATGCTCCGCATCGTCGCCGGCTTTGAGACGCCGACGAGTGGCCAGGTCTGCATCGACGGCATCGATGTGACGGCCCTTCCGCCCTACCAACGGCGGGTCAACACGGTCTTTCAGCGTTACGCGCTCTTTCCCCACATGGACGTGTATGAAAATGTGGCGTTTGGGCTGACGATCAAAAAGAAGGATCGCAAGTTCATCGACAAGAAAGTCGCCGAGATGCTCGAGCTCGTCGAGCTGCGCGGTCTGGAACGGCGCTCGGTCGAGCAGCTTTCGGGCGGGCAGCAACAGCGCGTCGCGATCGCGCGCGCCCTGGCCAACGAACCGGAAGTGCTGCTCCTGGATGAACCGCTGGGCGCCCTCGACCTCAAGCTCCGCAAGGAGATGCAAGTCGAGCTCAAGCGCATGCAAAAGGCGTTGGGCATCACCTTCGTCTACGTCACGCACGACCAGGAAGAAGCGCTCAGCATGTCCGATACGATCGTCGTCATGCGCTCGGGCTCGATTCAACAGATCGGCACGCCGATCGACATCTACAACGAGCCGAAAAACGCCTTTGTCGCGGACTTCATCGGCGAAAGCAACATCCTCCCCGGCGTCATGAAGCGCGATTACCTCGTATCGTTTGGGGGTCGGGATTACGACTGTGTCGATGCGGGCTTTGCGCCGAACGAAAGCATTGACGTGGTGATTCGCCCTGAGGACATCAAGATCGTTTCGCCCGAAGCGGGCATGATGCGCGGCGTCGTCGACAGCGTGGGTTTCATCGGCGTACACTACGAGATCGTCGTCGATTGCGGCGAACACGAATACCTCGTCCACTCGACCGGCAAGGCCGAGCCGGGGCAGTCCGTCGGCCTGACGCTGACGCCCGACGACATTCACATCATGCATGCGCTGCCCGGCTACGAAAAGGGATCGTCGGACGGCGACGGTGCCGAAGGGGGGGCATGGGACGCTTGAACGGAACGAAGCGCATTCGAAAGGGACTCAAGCGGCGCGCCTTTGCCTATCCTTACCTCGTGTGGATGGTCGTGCTCATCCTCGCGCCCATGCTTCTGATCGCCTATTATGCCTTCACCGGCACGATCGATGGACGGACGATCTTCACGCTCGAACACATGAAGCGCGCCTTTGAGCCGATCTTCCTGGGCGTGCTGGGGCATTCGCTGGCGATCGCGCTTGCGGCGACGCTGATTTGTCTGGCGCTGGGTTTTCCCATCGCGTGGCAGCTCTCGAAAATGCCGCCGCGCAAAAGTGCCATCATTTCGATCTTTTTTATCCTGCCCATGTGGATGAATTTTCTCTTGCGCACCTACGCGTGGATGGCGCTGCTCGACACGAACGGCCTCGTCAACTCGTTTTTGAAGCTGATCGGCGTCGGGCCGGTCATGCTGCTCTACAACACACAGGCGATCGTGACGGGCATGGTCTACAACTACATCCCCTTCATGATCCTGCCGATCTACAACGTGTTGCAAAAGATCCCGCGCGCCAACATCGAGGCGGCGCAGGACCTCGGCGCGAACGATCGCGAAGTCTTCTCGCGGGTGATCCTGCCGCTGTCGGTGCCGGGCGTCGTGTCGGGCGTGACGATGGTCTTCATCCCGTCGATCACGACCTTCGCGATTTCAAGGCTCCTGGGCGGCTCGCAGTACATGCTTTACGGCGATTTGATCCAAAATCAATTCATCGAGATGCGCGACTGGAACTTTGGCAGCGCGCTCTCGCTGATCCTGCTGGGCTTGGTGTTTTTGAGCATGTGGGTGACGAGCGTCTTCGACAAGGGCGAATCGTCGGGTGCGCTCTTATAAGGGAGGGAGGAAGCCATGAGCCAAAAACAAAGCCGTTCGGGGACGATCTACCTCGCGATCATGCTGGCCTTCCTCTACGCGCCGATCGCGCTGCTGATTTTTTACTCCTTCAACGCCGGCAAAACCATGGCGAAGTGGGGTGGATTTTCGCTCAAGTGGTACATCGAACTCTTCCACGACAAGACCATCATGAATGCGCTCTCGGTGACGCTGAGCATCGCCGTGCTCAGCGCGTTGATCGCGGTCGTGATCGGCACGCTGGCGGCGATCGGCATCGCGTCGATGGGGCGAAAGCCGCGGGCGGCCGTGCTGGCGATCACAAACCTGCCGGTGATCAACCCCGATCTCGTGACCGGTCTCTCGCTCATGCTGCTCTTCGTGTCGGCGATCAGCATCATCAACCGCATCGTCCCGTTTTTCGACGCATCCCTCGGCTATGGGACGCTGCTGATTGCGCACATCACGTTTAACATTCCTTACGTGATTTTGTCCGTCATGCCGAAGCTGCGGCAGTCGAGCGACATGCTCTACGAGGCGGCGCTCGACCTGGGCGCGTCTCCCATGCAGGCGCTCGTTCGGGTCATCATCCCCGACATCATGCCGGGCATCGTGACGGGTGCGACGCTGGCGTTCACGCTCTCGCTCGACGACTTCGTCGTCAGCTTCTTCACCCGCCAGGGCGTGCAGAACCTTTCGATCGTCATCTATTCGATGGCGCGGCGGGGCATCAAACCCGAGATCAACGCGCTGAGCGCGATCATGTTTGTCGTCATCCTGGCACTGCTACTACTGATCAACCTGCGCGGCGTCTATGAAGACAAGAAAAACGCGAAAAACACCCTTCGAAGCAAATCGACACAAAGGAGCGTACGGATATGAATCGAATCGGAATGCGCTGCATGGCGGCGCTTCTCACCTGCCTGAGCTTGGCAGCGTTTGCCGTCGGATGCCAGCCCGCCCCAAAAGGGAATGGCGCGACGGACGACCCCGCAACGAGCGGCGCGGCGGCCGAAAGCTCCCCCGAGGCGTCGGGCAAGGGCGAAAAGATGGAGCTCAACGTGCTGAACTGGGGCGACTACATCGACGAAGAAGTGCTCGCCGACTTCGAATCGGAATACCCCAACATCACCGTCAATTACGAAGTCATGGCCAGCAACGAGGAGATGCTCGTGCTGCTCTCGACCCAGGGCGCCATTTACGACGTTTGCTTCCCGAGCGACTATGCCATCCAGAAGCTGATCCAGCTCGATCTGCTCGACAAAATCGACATGAGCAAAGTGCCTAACGTGAGCAACATCGATCCGCGCTTCATGGATCTGCCCTTCGACCCGGGCAACGCCTATTCGATCCCCTATCACTGGGGCACGGTCGGCATCCTCTACAACAAAACCATGGTCAGCGAGACCGTCGATAACTGGAGCGTGCTCTGGGATGAGCGCTACAAGAAGCAGATCTTCATGTACGACTCCAAACGCGACACGATCGGCGTCGCGCTCAAGCGGCTGGGCTACTCGCTCAACACGACGGTGCAGCAGGAGCTCGACGAAGCCAAACAGAGTCTGATCGAGCAGAAACCCCTCGTCACGGCCTATGGCATCGACGACCTGCGCGACAAGATGATCAGCGGTTCGGGCGCGCTGGCCGTCGTCTATTCCGGCGACGCCATCGCCGCGATGGCCGAGAACGAAGACCTCGATTACGCCGTGCCGATGGAGGGCAGCAACATCTGGTACGACAACATGGTCATGCTGAAAAACGGCAAGAATAAGGAAGCGGCCTACCTATTCATGGACTTCCTCTGCCGCGCCGACATCGCCCAGCGCAACACCGAGTACATTGGCTACTCGACCCCCAACGCGAAGGCGCTCGAAGGCGTCGCGCCCGAGCTTCGCGACAATCCCGTCTACAACCCGCCCCAAGACGTCATCGACCGCTGCGAACCCTTCGTCGACCTCGGCGACTTCATCAAAGCCTATGACGATGCCTGGACGCAGATCCGCACACAGTAAACGAGCGACACAGCGATCAAAAAAGAGTGGCCAAGCGGTCACTCTTTTTCGATCGAATGTGCCCCCTTCCCTCGATATGAGGAAAGCTCCTTTACGCGTGAACCAGTGAGGGAAGGGGACGGTTTCGGGGTACTGTGGGGGACGCTTCATGCAAGGAGCCGGGGTTCTGTGCAAGCACTTCGGCGGGAAGAAAGAATCTCGAAGTGGATTGCATATTCCTATCATAAGCGCAGGATTTGAAGAGGGTGTGAACGCGCTATAGATTTTTCATTAACAGATTTAAAACAAAGGATGAATGAAAAATCTAACATTCGAATGGTGGAATAAAGCTCTGTATGAATAGGGAGGAAAAACAGGCATCCATCGTGCGTTTCGACTCCGCCGATACAGCCTATTGCCCCGCCAGCGTGAGGCTGATCAATTCGCCCGGTTCGCCGATGACGTAGCCGTCGGCGCGCAGTTTGTCGATGATCGTGCCCAGCGACTCGACGGGATCGGTGGTCGTGACGTGGAAGAGGAACACCATGCCGTTGTGCGCGTTCTCCTGCGCCAGCTTGCAGACGTACTCCTTGCCCTTTGGCTTTTCCCAGTCCTGATAAGCCCAGGTCCACATGAGCGGCGTCAAACCTTCTTCCTGCGCGATCTCCAAGGTGCGCCGGCAAAATACCCCTTCCGGCGGACGATAAAAGCGCATGTGGCGCGAAAATTGCTTTTCAAAGGCATCCGACAGCCCTACGATGTCCGCCCGTGCATCGGCTTCGGGAATGGTCGTCGGATTTTTGTGATCGACCGTGTGGTTGCCGACGTCGTGTCCTTCATCGAGCATGCGCGCGACGAGGTCGGGCTGGCTCTCAAGATACCAGCCCGTGATGAAAAAGACGGCGTGGACCTGTTTTTCCTTCAGCACGTCGAGCAGCGCGGCGGTGTGGCCTGCCTCGTAGCCCTCGTCGAAGGTGAGATAGACGCGGCTGAGCGCGGGATCGCCCAGGTAGCGGCCGCCGCACGCGTCGAGCCAGGCTGCGCCGTCTGCGGGCACTTCCGGCGTTTGGTGGCCACCGTCGCGCTTGATGCCCCAGGCACAAGCGCCTGGGGATGCGCTCGTCGTCGCTGCCCGCCTCGAAGCGACGTGCAGAAATGTGAGGGCCAGCACGAGCGCGACGATGGCGATCAACGCGGCGATCAACCACTTCTTCTTGATAAAATAGACCCGAAACATGTCATTCCCCCGTTCTTCTCACAGCTTGGGTTACGCCTATACGTATGAGAAAAAAGGGGGAAAGATGACATAGGTCGGGAATTCGACAAATAAGCGCTGCGCTTACGGATTGGGCGTGAAGTCCATTTCCTGCAAGAGGCGTCCAAGAATATGCATGCGTTCACTCAGGCGTTCATCGTCGCGCCCCCAGGCGTTGCGGAAGAGGTCCATGTCCGTTTCGAGCATGGGGTTGTCGGCACAGAGCGCCACGTTCATCGCGCTTCCCTGCATGCCGATGCGGTCGATCTGGGGCGTTTCGGCGGTGTACTTGCCGGGGCGGAAGTCCTGCGAGAAAAACATCTTGGCCCGGCAGATCAGGATCGCCAGATCGAGCACGCGGTGCAGCGGCATCTCCTCCGACATGCGAGACCATTTCTCGCCGGTGTGGCGCCAGACCTTGGCCGACACATCGACGACGCCGCGGTCGCTCCACTGTGCCAGGCCGAGCGATAGCCCTTTGGCGTGGCTCTCGGCGCCGGGTTCCGACGTGTCGATCTCGGCGTAGTTTTCGACGACGATGACGGGCTTGTGCTTCAGCGTCGTCGGGATTTTGCTTTCTTCGTTCATGAGAAGTCATCCCTTCTTTCGGTTAGTAAATCAGTAATTTAGTAAATTACTAGTTGAGCAAACTCATCATACCCGATCCATTTCGATTTGGCAAGCAAAAAAAACGCCTCCCGAGGGAGGCACTTTTGAAGCCATTAGCTTTTGAGCAGCAAATCGACGATCGCGTTGAGACGGTCCCACGCTTCTTCGTTGTAGCTCGCACGGATCCGAAGCGCGCGGAGCAAAAGCACCATATCGTCTTCGCTGAGTTCCGTTTCTTCGAGTTCTTCCAGCTCTTCGACCAGTTCTTCCACGGCTTCGGCGAGATCTTCGAATGCCTCGTCGGCGGCCGCGTAGACGTCGAACACTTCGTCCGATTCGTCTTCGTCCGCTTCGATGTCGTCCGCCTCGTCCGGCTCGACTTCATCCGCTTCTGCGATCGGGTTTTCTTCATCCGCAGCGTCGGGCGTGATCGCTTCATCGTCGGGTGCGGCCTGTTTCCGGCGCGTATATTTGCGTTTCGGTTTGGTTTCGGCCTCTTCGATCAGCTTTCCATAACCCTTCGCCTGCAGGAAATGTGCCAGCGACGCATCGTTCCAGCCCGCGTTGTCATCGGTTTCGCCCGAGAGGTAGAAGGGATCGACCAGCAAAGCTTCGGCCATCGTGACGGTCAGACGGGGCATGATCGAACCTTCTCGAAACACGCGATATACGGAAGAAACCTTGGTGTTCGCATCGGTGAGTATTTGGTGTTTCGTCGCGCGGGGTGCGCTTTTCCAAAGTTGCTCGACGCGCTCTTTCGTCTTTTCTTTGTCCGCGCTGACATTGACCCGCTTCAGCCCGTCCAGGATTTTTCGATCGATCATGGGTTTGCCCTCCTACGTGTGGTTTTTATTATCGTACCATCTGCCTGTACAGAATGCCAAGCAAAAGTTGAAAAACGTGATAATATTGTATGCGCATTCTTCTGAACAAGCTCGCATGGCCATTTTGTTTCGGGCAAAGCGCGTATGTCTTGATCGACGCACATGACGACAAGTGCAAACCGTGCGATCGCTACGGGCTGCGAATCGATCGGCAAACTGCGGCACTTCTGCGGCGTGAGCGTAACCTGAAACGCGTGGCGCGAATACAGTGGTAAGAGTGCCGAACAAAACCGCCATCGCAAGGGCGAAACGCTGAGGCGCTTTTTCGAGTCGATACGAGCCGACATGTTTCGGGGGATTGGAGGACATGCGATGAATTGGAATTCTTTCAATGGCTGTGGCAATGGCTGTGGGCCCAGCGACCTCAACGGGGGCGGCTGCCATACACACGAGTACTGTGGCAGCACGCGCATTGCCGAGGCGCAGACCGACCCGCACAACCATCGCTTTTGCGGTGTGACGGGGCCGGCCATCCCGGCGGGCAACACCCATTGCCACCGCTTGACAGGCCTGACCGACTTTTTCGAGGACCACTGCCACCGCACCATGGACACGACAGGGCCGGCGATTCCGGTGGGCAACGGACGGCATGTCCACTTCTCACGCTGCGCGACGAGCGTTGACGATGGACACCGCCACAACTATATGTTTGCGACGCAGATCGAAAACCCCATCGGCAACTGCTGACGGGGATGAAAACGCCTCCACGCGCGATGGCTGTGGAGGCGTTTTGTGTTTCAATTCATGATTGCGTTCGAGCAATGTTTCGCAGGGCGAGGTAGACGCTGCGCTCATCCATATAGGAAGCGTATTGCAGTGTGCAGTTGCCGTATTTCGCCAGAGTTCGTTGCGCGAAGGACAATCCGGTGCCACGTGTCGTCCTGGCAGAAGTCCGTTCGACATGGCTTTCTAGCGCGTTCGTCACGATGATGAGCTTGTCGCCTCCATGCTGGGGCTCGATGGAGCAGTGAATCCATTTGCCTTGGGACTTCGCCGCGGCCGCGATGGCGTCATCGAGCAGGCAACCCAGCGAACGGCACAGGTCGATGTTTTCGATGTACATGTCCTGCACGTCGCAGTGGATCGTCACGAGAAGGGCGACAGATAAGTCCTTGGCTTCGTCGATTTTGTTGGCGAGCAGCGAGATGAGAGCGGGGTTGTCGTTCATGTAGCGGTTCAGTTCGAGGGGAATGCTGGCTTGCTGCGTCGTGCGGAGCAGCGATTCCTGATAGGCCTTGAGACGGTCGATGTCGCCGAGCGCGATCAAGCCGCTGAAGGCCTGCAACATGTTGTTGAGGTCGTGACGGATGCCGTTGTACTCGATGACCGCGTTCGAAAGCGTCCGAATGTAAGCATCCCGGTTGTCAAGCTCGACTTGGGTGACTTTTTGGGTGTCAGCGAGCGCCAGATTGCAAACGAAAAGCGCGAGCATGGTTGTGATCAACAGGTAGATGTGGGAGTTGCCCGGGAAGAAATTTGGCGTAACGACCACGAAGAAGTAAACCGCCGTGGCGATGAGAAGGCCGTTGCGGATTTCGCGGCGCAGGGGCGTCGTGAAGATGCCGTCAGAGAGGCGAATGATATAGCGATGACGGTGGATCAACGCTTTGGTCAGCAGGTAGAACACAACATTGACCACCGAACAGACGACGAGGGATTGCGCGTCGAGCAAATAGTTGTAGGCGCCGGGGGATTGCGCGAAGTAGAAGTTTCCGATGTAGCGATCGAGCAATTTGATGGCCAGAATGTAGGCGTACATCGGGGTAATGATGCGCACCGACCGATAGGGCGACATGCCGAGAACCTGGTAACCCAGCCAGTAAAACATCGCGGCAAAGATGGGGTTGGGAACCGTGACGAGTTGGTAAATGATCGGCGAAAACGAAACCATCCCCCCGACCAGATAAATGCCGTAGATCCAAAAATTGTTCAATACAACGCCGGTAATGAAGACGAAGATCGCTTTTTTGCGCGCACTCACCTCGACGCCGAAAATGGTCAACATCAAGTCCGTGATCAGCCAATATAAAACGAAGGCTTTTGTGCACGCGACCAAAAACAAGATGATCTGCATCTGCGTCGAAAATGCGAATGAATCTAGCAAAGACGCTGCCTCCTCTGCGGTGCAGGCTGCTTACCGCTTTTGCAGTCAGCTTGCCATTCTACAATCACAATATCACATTTCCAAAGCGAGATCCATGCATTCGTCCACGAAATGCACACACACAGATTACATACACACAATAAAAGTGACCCGTAGGCCACTTTATCGTATAAACCGGTTACATAAGCAATGCATTTATTTGCTGCGGTTGGCATTCAGCGATGGCGAACGCTCGGCGTCGAGGTCGAGGTCTTCAGGCGTCAAGAGTCGTGTGCGCTCGCCCGGCTTCGTGATGAAGATGCCACTGCGCGTCGTATCGCGATCTTCGGGCAAAGTATCCAGACTGGGGCTCTGAATCTGGGACGGGTGCTTTTTCGATTGTCCCGGCGGCAGCTTTTTTTGAGGCGTGCTTGGGGCTGCTGCTGGGGGTGGCGTTTCTGTGGGAGGATTCACGACCGGAGGCTTTTCGTCCGACAGCGGTGGGGCGTCGCTCGGCGGGACGGGCGCAGGGCTTGTGCCCCCGCTTTCCGGAATGGTCAGGTTGACGTAAAAGTTCTCGACATCCTGCCCTTTGCGCGTGTCGCGCGCGATGATGCCAAAACGCCTCGTCCCTGGCGTTTCAAAGTCGGGCGTCTCCTTCCAACGAAACTCGTAGAGCTCGGGGTGGTAGGTGCTTTGTCCCAGGTCGATGAAGTCTGCGGCCGAGGGTTGACTTCCGGGCGCGACGGGCTTCGAAATGGCGCGCCAACCCGGCGGATTGATCGTCATGCGGAAATCTTTGGTCGTGGTGTTGAGCTCGCTGTCGGTCACGGTGAGCGTGACGGTATAGGAGCCGCTCTCGCTGGCGACGGTCTGTCCGTCCAGTGTCGTCGTTGGTACAGCGCTGGCCACGAGTTGGATCGAGGACGAGATGTCCTTGCCGTTCGCGTCGGTCGCGCGCGCTCCTTTGAGGACGTTGAGTGGCTGATACAAAAAGGTCGGATTCCGGGTGTTGTTAAAAGTCAGCGTCGGCGCTTCGGCGGCTCTTGCCGACAGTGCGCCGCCCTGCGCCAGGAGGAATCCGCACAGGGCAATCGCGACCGCTCGTGCCTTGTATGTTTGATTGGGCTTCATGCAATTGTCTCCTTCCACAATGGTTCTCGATCGTATCTTGCACAAGGCGCCAGCAAAAATAAGCGCCAAAAAAGCGCAACACCGACAGAAGGTGTTGCGCGTTCCAATTTTTCTTTGCTTTCGCCGTTTTCTCGCTTTTGTCATTCCCCGTCGAAGAGCGCGACCTGCCCATTTGCCGGAGGTGGCGTCTTACCGAGGTGCTCGTAGGCGCGCGGCATGACGACGCGGCCCCGCGGCGTGCGGGACAGGAAACCCAGTTGCAGCAAATACGGCTCATACACGTCTTCGATCGTCGACGCTTCCTCGCCGGTCGACGCGGCGATGGTATCCAAACCGACTGGCCCCCCGCCAAATTTTTCGATCATCGTCGTCAAAACGTTGCGATCGGTCTGGTCGAGCCCTAAAGGATCGACGCCCATCATATCGAGCCCTTTTTCGGCGATCGGTCCATCGATCACGCCGTCGGCCCTGACTTCGGCGTAGTCGCGTACACGGCGGAGCAGGCGGTTTGCGATGCGTGGCGTACCGCGCGAACGGGCGGCGATGGCCGCCGCGCCTTCGGGGACGATCTGCGCACCCAAGATTCGCGCCGAGCGCGTGACGATCAACACGAGATCCGCGATCGAATACGGCTCCAAACGGCTGATGATGCCAAAGCGGTCCCGCAGAGGCGAGGTCAGCATGCCCGCCCGCGTCGTCGCGCCGACGAGCGTGAAGCGCGGCAGATCGAGCCGTATCGACCGAGCGCCCGCCCCTTTTCCCAAAATGATGTCGATCGCGAAATCCTCCATCGCCGGGTAGAGCACCTCTTCGACGGCGGCGTTCAAGCGGTGAATTTCATCGATAAACAAGACGTCCCCCGCTTCGAGGTTCGTCAGAATCGTCGCCAAATCACCGCCATGCGTGATGGCGGGCCCGCTCGTGATGCGGATGTTGACGCCCATTTCGTTCGCGATCACGCCCGCGAAGGTCGTTTTGCCCAGCCCTGGCGGCCCATACAAAAGCGCATGATCGAGCGGCTCTTTGCGCTGCTTGGCCGCTTCGATGTAGAGCGCCAGCATCGCCTTGACTTCGCCCTGCCCGATGTACTCCGACAGCGTGCGCGGCCGCAGGCTATACTCGACGTCGACGTCTTCGCTCTGAAAGCCCGACGTTAGGATCCGATCTTCCATATGTGATACCCTGGGGGACCTGAGAGGATACCCCGACTTAAGGGTCACGTTTCGCGCGTAGCGCTCAACCCCGGTG
>JAVBLF010000113.1:0-17401 GCA_031553675.1 Eubacteriales bacterium
ATCGAGACGGGCTTAAAGTACGTCAACAACGACGCCTGCTACCCGACGCTCGTCGTGACGGGGCAGCTCGTCAACGCCTTTTTGACCGGCGGATACGATCCGGACAATTGCTCGGTCATGATCTCGCAGACCGGCGGCGGCTGCCGTGCGACGAACTACATTGCATTTATTCGCAAGGCGCTGAAAGAGGCGGGCTTCCCGCAGATCCCCGTCGTGTCGGTCAATCTATCCGGCCTCGAGAAAAACCCCGGAGTCAGCTATGGCCCGCGCCTGATGGATTCGGTCGTCAAGGGCATCGTCTGGGGCGACCTTCTGATGGCGGTGCTGCTTCGCACGCGCCCCTACGAAATCGAGCCAGGCAGCGCCAACGCGCTCTACCGCAAATGGGCAGAGGCGATCAAAACGGCGCTGCGTGAGCGCAAAGGTGGCGTGTTTGCGTCCACGATCGATCAGATCGTCGAGGACTTCGATCGGCTTCCGATCGACGATTCCGTGCGCAAACCGCAGGTCGGCCTCGTCGGCGAGATCCTCGTCAAGTTTCACCCCGACGCCAATAACGATGCGATCGGCGTCGTCGAGCGCGAGGGAGGGGAAGCCGTCATGCCGGGCCTGCTCGACTTCATGATGTACAGCTTCTACAACAGCAACTTCAAGCACGAACAGCTGGGTTGGGCGATCAAGTCCCCGATCGTGAGCAACGCGGGCATCTGGCTGCTCGAACGCTACCGCGCCCACATGAAAAAAGCGCTGCTTGCGCGTCCAAAGTTTGCGGCAAGAGCGCCGAAGCACATTCGCGAGTTGGCGCATGGGGCGGAAAAGGTGCTCCAGCTCGGTAATTTTACCGGAGAAGGTTGGTTCTTGACGGCCGAGATGATCGAGCTGATCGAGAGCGGCGTGCCGAACATCATCTGCATGCAGCCCTTTGCCTGCCTGCCCAACCACGTCACGGGAAAAGGCATGATCAAAGAGCTGCGCCGCCAGTATCCCGAGAGCAACGTCGTTCCGGTTGACTACGATCCCGGCGCGAGCGAGGTCAATCAGCTCAACCGCATCAAGCTCATGATCGCGACGGCCTTCCGCAACATCGACAAACCCTCTGGTGGCACATCGACGCCCGACGTCCAGGTCGCGCAATCGACCGCTTTCGTCGGCAAACCCGCAAAAGGCTTTTCGTCGTGATGCTTGCGATGAACATGTGCCTTGTGGCAACGGGCGATTATCAACGCCAATCAAGGGTCGAACTTTGTTCAGTCAAAAAAGGGATGATCCTTATGGTACGCGGGCGATTGATAATCGCCCCTACATCCCGATAGCCTTGTTTGTGCGCCTGTAGGGGCGATTATCAATCGCCCGTTGCAGCAAAACGGCTGACACGATGCGTTGCGGGTTGTAACCCTTGATTCGCATTATCAATCGCCCGCGTATCGTAGTTCAACCCTTGATTCGCGTTATCAATCGCTCGTTCGAAGGGGTTGGCGCTTTTTCGGGACAGGTCAAAGGGGCGGTTCACACCGCCCCTTTGAGCCACACTCACACCATTTTTAACAGGAAACCCACGGCCCTTGCCGTGTTGTTCAATTCGTTGAGCGGAACGCGCACGGATGGAATTCCGTGCGGCTCGCCCACCGTTTCGAACGTACCACTCACACCTATATTCTACCTTATTTTGTAAGGAAAAAGGATGAATGTTCTGTGAACAATATTTCCCAAAAAATCAAGTTTCAAGAAAATTGCGCGAAATTCCATACATAGACGATTGCAGATAATGATCTGAAGGAATTGAACAATAACAAAATATTGGGCGGTCGCCCTCCTTCTCGTGCATGTGCGCGCCCGCCCGCGCATAGATTGATTCATACGGAGGCGAAAGCGCTCCGATTCCGCACGAAGGGGAGTGATGATCGCAGTCCGCATTTACGTCGTCACCAAACGCATGCTCTTTGGGATAATCGCGATCCTGATCGCTTTGATCCTGCTGGGGCTGGCGCTCGCGCTCATATTCCGGTCTTCGCCGGAGTCGGCGCCCACTTTCGAACGAATCGAATCCCAGAGCCAAACCCTCGCCGTCGAGGATGATTTCAGCCCGACCACATCGACCGTGCAAAAAACCGACTAGCCGCGCTGGTCGGTTTTTTGCGCAAACGCGACGAAAAAGGGGTGCTTTCGGCGAAAGAGGGCTGAATATGCATTTCGACTTTGCAATATTCGGATGAATCGGATACACTGGATGGGACTTTGCAACGCGCGGTGTGCGCCATCGTGGAGGGAGCGTGTCATGGAGATGAAACGGGCCTCGATTCGCTTCGGCGGGATTTGCGTTCTGGCAGCGATGCTGCTCTCCCTTTTCGCGTGCCAGGTGGAACAGACCCATTCGCTGCTGCCCTACGCCAACTCAAAACCGCCCAGCATCGAACGCGTCGTCGAAGCGACGGCCGTCGAGACGAGCGTGTCGAACGCGGCCCCCCACCAGGAACAGGCACAGGCACCGATTCGGATCGAGCTGATCCAGCCGGAAACCCAGGCGGAACCCTTTGTCTTCGCCTGGATGTCGGATACGCAGCTTTACAGCGAGTCCTACCCGACGACCTTCCGGACGATGACGCAATGGCTGATCGAGAACCGCGAACAGGAGCAGATCGTGTACCTCTTTCACACGGGGGACATCGTGAACGACTGGCGGCGCGACGTCGAATGGGACAACGCCGAAGAGGCGATTGCGCCTCTCTTTGAGACCCTGCCGTTTGGGGTCTTGGCGGGGAACCACGACATCGGCACAAAGGCAAAGGACTTCACGCGTTACCAGAAGCAATTCGGAGAAGAGCGCTTTCGCGATCGCCCCTGCTATGGCGGCAGCTACCAGGACAACCGCGGCCATTACGACTTGATCTCGGCGGGCGGCATGGATTTCATCATGCTCTATATGAGCTGGGCGATCGACGATGAAGCCATCGCGTGGATGAACGAAGTGCTGGCGGCGCACCGCGATCGGATCGCGTTTTTGGCGCTGCACGAATACATGAACGCGACGGGTTCGCGGACGACGATAGGTGAGAAGCTCTTTCACGAAGTCGTCGAGACCAATCCCAACGTCTACTTTGTGCTCTGCGGGCACCGCCACGGCGCGGCGCGGCGTCTGAGCGACGTCGATGATGACGGCGACGGAAAGCCCGATCGCGTCGTCGCGCAGATGCTGTCCAATTACCAGGGGGAGACCGATGGGGGAGAGGGGTTTTTGCGCCTGATGCGCTTTGATCCGGCTGCGGACGAGATCCACATTCGAACCTACTCGCCTTTGCTCGACGAGGAGAACTGCATCGACGGTGAGGACGAGTTCACGCTGCCGCTCTTGGGGCCGCACACGAAATCGTAAATCTGCCGGGATTGCCGAGGCCGTTCGGGACGCGTCGCGCGTCGGGACGGCCTCGTTTGTCGTTTCGCCTTTTCGCATTTTTTGCGGAAGCGAATGGGCGGCTTGCGTCGTATGGTATAATAGAGCGTGCTTGCCACAGTTGCAGGGACGGTGAAGGAGGAGAGGGCGTTTGAGCCGGACGGTGTTCGATCTCTTGGCGATGGGGATGCGCTATTGGTTTGCGGCGCTGGCCGTATACATCCTCTTTCGCGTCGTCGTATCGGTGTCGCGCGAGTTTTCGCGGGAGCGCGACGAATCGCGCTACGCAACCGGGTCGTATGCGATGGGGATACTCGAAGTCGTCGCGCCGCAGGACAACCGAAAGATCTACGGGGCGCGTTTCCCGCTGCGACAGGAAAACAAGATCGGGCGATCGTCGTCCTGCGACATCCGCATCAAGGATCGTTCGCTTGCGCCGGTGCAGGCGTTGATCTCGCAACGCGGCCGCCAGGTCGTTTTGAGCGACTACGGATCGCGCAAGGGTGTTCGCCTGAATGGACAAAGATTGACGGGTGACATCGCGCTGCTCGACGGCGACGAGATCCGCCTGTCGGACGTCGTGCTGCTGCTCCACATCGAGGGCGGCACGCGCCGCCAAGCGCCTGCGCAGACCGCTTCGCAGGGAGACGCGATCGCCTACGACGATCCGGATGCCTGGGATCGCGCGGACGTCTACGATCCCGACGAGGAAGACGTGTACGACGGCGAGGACGACTACGGTTTCGAAACCGAGGACGACGAGGACAGTGACGACGGCTACGACCCGGCCGAAGAGGACGAATCCGAGGACGGTGCGTCCTGGCGGCGGGACAGGGAGGAAGGGTGGTGGCGGTGAGGAAGAATCGAGGCGCGGCGGGTCTTTTGACGCTGATCGTGCTGCTGGTGGCGACAGCGTTTGCGCTTTTGTCGCTGCGAGACGAGCGCTTTGACGTCGCGGCGCTCATGACAGGCGGCATCCTCGTGATCGCGCTGCTCGCGCATTACGTCGTGCTGACCGGCCTCTTTCGCGACATCGACCGACATATGCTGATCATCGCTTACCTTTTGATATCGGTGGGCATGATCGTACAGTATCGCATCAACCCCGACATCGCCTACCGACAACTCACGTGGATCGCGGTCGGCATGGGCGCGATGCTCCTGATGATCGCGCTGATGCGAAGGCCAGACTTTTGGAAAAGCTGGCGCTGGGTGTTCATGGGCGGCTCGATCGGGCTGCTTGGGCTGGTGTTTGCGATCGGCCGGACGACTTATGGTGCCAAGAACTGGATTAATGTCGCGGGCTTTTCCTTTCAGCCGAGTGAGTTCATCAAGATCGCGCTGATCCTGGTGCTCGCGACGGAATTGTCCGAAAAGCGGCGCATACGCCAGATCGTCTGGCCATTGGGCGCGTTTGTGATGGCGTGCCTGGCGATCCTCATGGTGTCGCGCGACCTGGGCGCGGCGCTGATCTACTTTTGCGTGACGCTCATCCTCTTTTATGTGGCGACTGGTAATGTTGCGATGACGGGGCTGGGGATCGTGGGCGGCGCGGGGGCGAGCGTGATGGCCTACTATCTGTTCGATCATGTGCGCATGCGCGTCGCTATCATGAAGAACCCTTGGGCGAGCTACGACACCAGCGGCTACCAGATCGCGCAGGGCTTGATGGCGATCGCGTCGGGCGGTTTGTTCGGCATGGGCTTGACGCGGGGAACGCCCAAGATCATACCGGCCTACCACACCGACTACATATTCGCCGTGATCTGCGAGGAGATGGGCATGGTCGTCGGGGTGTGCATGCTGGCGTTTTACGTCGTGCTGATCCTGCGCGGCGTGGCGGCGGCCATGCGCTGCAAGGAGAGCTATACGTCTTTGATCGCGTGCGGCGTGATCGCGGCGATCGCGATCCAGACTTTTTTGATCATCGGCGGCGTGATCAAGATGATCCCGCTGACCGGCGTGACGATGCCCTTCGTCAGCTATGGCGGTTCGTCGATGATCGCGAGTTTCATGATGCTGGGCTTGCTCGAGAGCGTCGTGATCCACAACCACAAGCCGGACACGGGGGAGGGGAGCGCATGAAGAGCATCCGCGGACACCTTCGCGTGGTGGCGTTTTTGTTCATCGGCATGTTTGTGGCGCTCATCCTGTACTTCGTCTACGCTGTGAACACCTACGGCGGCCGATGGTTTACGAACCCTTACAACACGCGTTTGCAGCAACAAAAGTCGAACGTCGTGCCGGGGCGCATTTTGGATCGCAACCGCAAGGTTTTGGCGGGCGTCGACGAGGAAGGGAACCGGGCTTATGCGGGCGACAAGGATCTGCGTTTGGCGGTCTCGCACGTCGTCGGCGACAACGCGGGCTTGACGGCGGGCGGCGTCGAGAGCTTTCAGGCACGCTATCTGCTGGGATTCGACGGAAACGTCTTCGAGCGGGTTTTCGACCAGTTCACCGGCGAGAAGACGCGCGGCAGCGATGTCGTGCTGACGATCGACGGCGAGCTCTCGGCGGCGATCGAGGCGGCGATGGGATCGAACAAGGGCGCCGTCGTCGTGATGAATTACCGCACGGGGGAGGTCTTGGCGAGCGTCAGCCGACCGGGCTTTGACGCCAAGAAGATCGAGGATTATGCGAGCGCGGAAGAGGCAGCCCTCGTCAACCGCGCGACCATGGGGCGCTACACGCCGGGATCGGTCTTCAAGATCGTGACGGCGGCGGCGGCCCTGCGCTACCTACCGGGAGCGGATGACAAGGTTTGGACCTGCGATGGGCCGATGGTCTTCGACGCAAAGACGCGCCACTACCTGCCCGACGTGCATTTTTCGCAGGAGGTCGACCAGGCGTACCGCGAGGAACAAAAAAGCGGCGTTCGGCCGCAGCCCAGCCCGACGCCTGATCCCAACATGCCGAACGCCGATCTGCCCGTCGAGAGCAGCGCGCTCGATTCAGGCGGCACGATCGGCGACTATCGGCTGCTCCGCGACTACCAGAGCGTTTACCACGGGGAGACTTCGCTGAAACGGGCGTTCGCGGTGTCCTGCAACCATACCTTTGCGCAGATCGCGCTCGAGATCGGTGAGGACAAACTGAAGAAGATGGCAGACGAATTCGCCTTCGATACGGATTTCATGTTCCCCGACCTCATGCTCTACGCCAGCCGCTTTGAGAAAGGCGCAAACGAATACGACGTCGGCTGGTCGGCGATCGGCCAATACCGCGACATCGCGACGCCGATGCACATGTGCCTGATCGCGGCGGCGGTGGGCAACGACGGCGTGATGATGGAACCCAAGCTCCTGCGCGGCGTCGTCAACACGCGAAACTACATGACGAACGCGCTCAAGCCGAAGGTGTACAAGAAGCCCTTGACGGTCGAAGAAGCCGATAAGCTGGCTGAATACATGCGCTTTTGCATCACGGACGGCACGGGAAAGTCGGCGTCGATCAAGAAGCTGGCCGTCTGCGGCAAGACGGGTACGGCCGAGGTGTCGAGCGACGAGAACGTCGGCAACCACGCCTGGTTCACCGGCTTCATCGACGATCCCGACCACCCGATCGCGATCGCCGTACTGCTGGAGCACGCCGGAAGCGGCGGCGGCAAGGCCGCGCCGGTCGCGGGGGAAGCGCTTCGGAAAGCGGTGGATTTGGGATATTAGGGACACGATTTTGGGGACGCGCTTTTGGGGACGCGCTTTTTGGGGACGCGCTTTTTGGGGACGCGCTTTTTGAAAAAAGCTGCGCAAAAACGTTCATAGGCTCCGCGCTTTCGTCCGTCACTGCCGTGACGCACGAATCGGGGCGGTGTGCGCGTTGTGTGATTGGAGGGTGAGCGCATCATTGCGAAACTTCGCCGGATGAGTCCGGCTCGCATCGCGAGGACGATTTTGGTGTGGATGATCGTGGCGTGTGCGCTATTGACGCTGGGCGTGCTCGTGCTGAGCGGCGTCGTCTGCGCCGGGGCGAAGCCCTACTTCGTGACGATGGAGGACATTGAGTCGCGGGAAGAGCTGCGCGATTTCGATTGCGTGATCGTCTTGGGGGCACGGGTTTACAGCGACGGCTCGCTGAGCAGCGTGCTGAAAGATCGCGCGATCGTCGGCATCGATGCTTACAAAGCGGGGGCGAGCGACGTCTTGCTCTTCAGCGGCGATCACGGACAGACGAGCTATGACGAAGTGAACGCGCTGCGGGAATTTGCCGAATCGCAAGGCGTGGCGCGCGATCGCATCTTTCTCGATCACGCGGGCTTTTCGACCTACGAGAGCATGGCGCGCTTGGCGCAGGTTTTTGGGGCAAAAAAGGTGCTGATCGTCACGCAGGAATACCACCTCTACCGCGCCATCTACAACGCGCGGGCGCTCGGCATGGAGGCGTATGGTCTGCCCTGTGATTTGCGGCGCTACCGTTCGCAGCTTCGTTTTGAGGCGCGGGAGCTTTTGGCGCGTGCCAAGGACTTTTTCTATTGCCATGTCGTCAAGCCGGAACCGACCTACCTCGGCGATCCGATCGACCTGAAGGGGTCGGGGGCGCAGACGCATGACATGCCATAGGAACATACGGGGGTTGCGATGGGGGCTTTGAAAGACGTGCGGGAGAGGCTCGCGGGGCGGGTCGGCGTCCTCGAACCGCACTGGATTCCGGCGCGCTGGAATGGCGTCGGCTACCAAAAATGCAGGACATGTGACGAAAGGCCGGGGGAGATCTGCGTGGATCCGGCCGATTTTGTGATCGCGAACCTCGACTGGATCGAGAGCCGGCCCGAGCCAGCGCCTTGGAGTGGGACGATGGGTTCGCACGCGGTATACAGCCTTTTGCCGCGCTGTTTGACGGCCTGGGATCACAGGGAGAAGGATCTCGTCGAGAGTGGTACGTTTCTCAAGACGATCGCGCTTTTGCCGTGGATCCGTTCCCTGGGCGTCGATGCGCTTTATTTGCTGCCGGTCTTCGATCACAGCGAGCGCTACCGAAAGGGCGGTTTGGGGAGTCCCTACGCCGTGCGGGATTTTTTTGCGCTGGCGAGAGAGCTTCATGATCCGGTTTTGGGGGATTGGAATCCGGAGTTGCTCGATCTGGGCTTTCGCGCGCTCGTCGAGGCTTGCCACCGCCTGGGGATGAGGGTGCTGCTCGACTTCGTGTTTCGCACCTGCGCGCGCGACAACGTTTTGATCCGAGAGCATCCGGATTGGTTTTACTGGATCGATAGGGGGGCGCAGGGGGCGTTTCGTCCGGTCAAGGTCGAGGGGCTGCCACACAACGCCCCGCCGACGCCGGAGAATCTCAAAAGGCTTTACGAGACTGCGGCGATCGATGTGTATGCGGCGCAATTCCGGCATGACCCGAGGGCGATCGACCCGCATGGGTATGCGGCGTTCGTGGCCCGTGTGCCGAAAGAGGGCGATTTGCTGGGCGCGATCGAAGAGCGATACGGCGTGACGACGGCCCCCGCCTATTCGGACGTGCTCAACGACATCCAGCCGCCCTGGACGGATGTGACCTACCTGCGGCTCGACCTGGGGCGAAACGCTTTGGCGGAAAAGCGTTTTGCGAAAGACGCGCCGCCTGTCATCCTCAACGACGGCATGAAGTTGAGCGCCATCCCGCCGGGGGCTTTGAACGAAGGGCTTTGTGCGCTGTTGAAGGACATCATTCCGCACTACCAGCAAACCTACGGCATCGACGGCGCGCGCATCGACATGGGCCATGCCCTGCCGCGCGAGCTGCATGCCGAGATCCTGCGTCGGGCGCGGGCCATCGATCCGGACTTTTTGCTCTGGAGCGAGGTCTTTCACGCCAGCGATAGCCCACGCGCCGCTGCCGATGGCTTCGACATGATCTCGGGGACGATCTGGGAGGGCTTTCTCAAGCGACGAGAGGTCGATTATGACAGGCGTTTCCTGCGGGATCTGCGCGACGACGCCCTGCCGCCCATGTCGGCGCTCGAAACGCCCGACACGCAAAGGGCTGCGGTGTCCTTGGGCGATCGGCAGGAGAGACTCGATTTGGTCGTCGTGAGCGCGCTGCTGCCCGGCGTCTGGCCGATGATCGACGGCGGCATGGAGATCGGCGAGCGCGAGCCGATGAACCTCGGCTTGGGAGAGAGCGGCGATTGGCGTGCCATCCTGCCGGAAGGGGATCCCATGCGCGGGAAGTTGGCTTTCTTTGACACTTACCGCCTGCACTGGACGCAGGACGACGACGGCATGCGCGACCAGATCGCAATGGCCATGGCGCTGCGGAAGGATTGCATCGACCTCGTGGGCGACAAGGCGAATCTCGCAATGGGTGATGGGAAAGGCGAATACCGGACGCGTTTGCGCTACGAGAAAGAGGGGCGAACGGTTGTCGTCGATTGGCGGCGCGACACGGAAAAAGCGAAACCCTATGTACACGACGGACCGTGCATGACGCTGCGCTACGATGGCGCGTTTCCGACGGCGGTGCGGACGGTGGAGCGCGGCGAGCGGCTGCAAGGCCGCGTCGTCGTGCTGACGAACTGATGACGATTGGCGACAGAAAGGAACACGATGGCGACACAACCCATGGTAGCATACTTTTGCATGGAATTCGGCTTGGACGAACGATTTCCGATCTATTCGGGCGGCTTGGGGATTCTGGCGGGCGACCTGCTCAAGGCGGCGAAGGACGGGGATTATCCGATGGTGGGCATCGGGATCCGTTGGCGGCAGGGATACGGCGAACAGTACATCGATGAGAACGGCTTTCCCTACGACAGTTTCTACGAGGCGGCGACCCCCTTTCTCGAAGACACGGGGATCGCGGTCGAAGTGGAAGTGCGCAAAAAGCCGGTGGTGCTTAAGGTTTGGAAATGCGACTGCTTTGGCAACGCGCCCCTCTATCTGCTCGATGCCTTTTTGCCCGAGAACGATGAATGGTTGATCACGGGGCAGTTGTACGGCTGGTTCGGCGAGGAAAGGCTGGCGCAGGAGATCATACTGGGTGTCGGTGGGGTGCGCGCGCTCGAAAAACTGGGCATCGTGCCCGACGTCTACCATTTTAACGACAGCCATCCCGTCGTAGCGGGCTTGGAGCTGATTCGCATCGGCATGCGGGCGGGCAAGAGCTTCGTCGACGCGTGGAATGAGGCGCGCGAGCGCATCGTCTTTACGACGCACACGCCGATCGTGCACGGCAACGAATCGTATGCGCATGACATTTTGCAGTACATGGGCGTCTATGGGGAGGCGGATACCGCCGACTACAACCATTTGCGGCTGAACTACGACCAAATGGTGACGATCGGCGGCGACCCCTTCGCGATGACGGTCGCGGGTTTGCGGCTATCGAAGAAGGCGAACGCCGTTGCGCAGCTCCATGGCGAGACGGCGCGGTCGATGTGGAAGCACGTCGAAGGCGCGGCGCCCATCCTCGCGATCACGAACGGCGTCCACAACGGAACCTGGCAGGATGAGGCGCTTTTTAGGGCGGAAACGCCCGATGCGCTCTGGGAAGCGCACATGGCGAACAAACGCGCCCTGATCGCGGAGATCGAACGGCGAAATGGGGTGGCGCTCAAGGAGGATGTGCTGACGATCGGCTTTGCGCGTCGGGCGGCGGCCTACAAGCGGAGCGATCTGATCTTCCGTTCACCGGAAGCGGCGGAGGCGCTTTTCAAAGACGGGAAATTGCAGCTCGTCTTTTCCGGCAAGGCCCACCCGAACGACATCGCGGGCAAGCGCATCATTGCCAACCTCGTCGAAAAGGCGAAGCAGTACGCGGGGGCGGTCGTCTTTGTCGAGAATTACGACATGGCAATCGGAAGGCTTTTGACGCGAGGTTGTGACGTCTGGCTCAACAACCCGGTGCGGCCGCTCGAAGCCTGTGGGACGTCCGGCATGAAGGCGGCGATGAACGGCGTGCTCAATTGTAGCACCCTCGACGGCTGGTGGCCGGAAGGCTGCGAGCACGGCGCCAACGGCTGGCAGATCGGCGACGGCTACGAAGGACCCGACGCCGACGCGATCGACCTGGCCGCGCTCGTCAGGGCGCTGCGGGAGGACATTTTGCCGACGTATGGGAAGCCCGAGATCTGGCGCGCCATGATGCGAAACAGCATCGACATGGCATCCGAACGCTTCAGCGCGGCGCGGATGATCGCGGAGTACTATGGGCGGCTCTACGTATAACGTTGCGACAAGGGCGATGGAAGCCCAAGTTGCCCTTGGCGTTGAGGCGAACGTGCGGCGATCAAAAAAGTGGCCACCAGGCCACTTTTTTGATCGGTTTACGACCAAGGGAAATTGTGTTCGCTGTGGTTGAAGTAGGTGATCTGGCGGTGGAAGGGCTGGCTGATCGGGAACGTGCTGATCGGCCAGGGCTGAATGCTGATCGGCTGGCAGGGCCAATTGCTGGATCCGCCACCCAGACCGGTGTTCCAGCAGCCACACTGAATGCCGCCGAGGCTGCCAAGGCTGTTGCCGAAACCGTTGCCAAAGCTGTTGCCAAAGCCATTGCCAAAGCCGTTGCCGAAGCCGCTGCCAAAGCCATTGCCGAAGCCGCTGCCAAATCCACTCGTGTTACACATATCCGCATCTTCCTTTGTCATTTTTATCGCGCACAACAGTGCGTGTCATAGGGGGATAGCCCTATGTAGACGGAATGACAAAGGAAGAAAAGGTCAATAGTTGCGGGGCTGCTCGAGTACTTTGTCACACAGAGATTCCTTCCGGCAGTTCTGCACGATATTGAGGCACTCGCCAAAGCGTTGGAAATGCACGATCTCGCGCTCACGCAGGAAGCGAAGCGGATTGATCACATCGACGTCGTCGGTGAGCGTGATCAGGTGCTCGTAGGTGACGCGAGCTTTTTGCTCGGCGGCCATGTCTTCGCTCAGGTCGGCGACCGGATCGCCGGTGCACTGGAGAACGGCCGAAGTAAAGGGTACGCCGTTGGCGTCGGCCGGATAGATGCCGAAGCCGTGCTGGACGAAGTTCGCGTCAAAGCCGGAAGCGCGGAGGGCTTGCGGCGTGGCGTTGCGCGTGAGCTGGTAAATCATTGTCGCGATCATTTCCCAGTGGGCCAGTTCGTCGGCACATCGCTTGCGTCCGGAAGGGGGATGGTATCTGTGTGAAAACGCGGGTAGACATCCAGTTCAAACGGCGCGGCGCGGGTGGGGCGGCGGTAAACGGCCTTGATGAGGAAGAGCGCAAGGTAATCCCGCTTGCAGGCGGGGTCGTCCGTGTGGGTGTAGAGGTCGATCGGGTTGCGGAGCGCGAGCGGATATGCGGGCAGTGGAAGCGGGGCGGAGCTCTTCTCTTCGAGGCGCTTCATGCGCTCGAGCAAGTGCGCTCGGCGTTTGGCGAACGCGTCGGGGGAGTAGACGCCGCTCTCCAGCAGATCGTGGAGGGCATCGAACTGGTCCTGCAAGCGCTTTCGGGCGGCGGCCTGGAGCGGGCGTTTCTCATCATGCGAGCTAGCGTGGGGGGGTGGGAAGGGTGAAGCGCCTTCGTAGTGCGAGTGTAGGGTGTCGAACAAAGCGTGCTCGACGCGTACGAGGGCAGCCCCGACGGTGGGGCAAGCCGGCGTCGGGCAGATCAGGCTGGGTGCGCCGTGCTTTCCGTGTGGGCGGCGTTGCAGCTTGGCGCCGCAGATCCCGCACACGACGAGTCCGGCGAGCGGATTGGCGGCGTTGCGGTTCGGGGTGCTTTGGGGGGCTTGGCCGCAAAGGCGGTGGCTTTGGAGGCGTTCCTGGACGGCTTGCCAGACAGACGCGTCCACCAGCGCTTCATGGCGGCCGTCGGCGAGTATCCATGCTTCCGGTTGCGTTTGCGGGCGGGATTTCCGAGACTGCCCACCCTCGCAGCGCCAAATGTGCGGACGGGCATTCCAGCGGATCTTGCCCAGATAGACGGGGTTGCCGAGCATGCCGCGCAGCGTTGCGGGCGACCAGTGACCATGACGGGCAGGGGGGTAGGGGTCGGCGTTCAGGGTGCGCGCGATCGTGGCCAATGCGTCCCCTTCTGCGTAGAGGCGAAAGAGAGCGCGGACGACGGACGCGTCCGGTTCGACCGGCAACAAGGAAAAGCCCTTTTCGAGGGGGAGTTTGTAGCGTTCGTAGCCATAGGGCGGGATGGAGCCGACAAATTTGCCCTCGCGGACGGAAGCCGTACGGCCGCGCTGCAAACGGCGGTTGATCGCAACGTACTCGCGTCGGGAGAAAAAGAGGCCGAATTCGAAGTACTCTTGGTCGAATTCGTTGTCGGGGTGGTAGGTTTTGCTGGGGGTGACGATCAAGGTGCCACTGCGCAAGAAGGCGCGGGCAACCCGCCCTTGGTCGATGCTGTCACCGCGTGCGAGGCGCTCGATCTCCACGACGAGAACGCCCTTCCAGCGCCCTTCGGCGACTTCCCGCAGCAAACGGGTCATTTCGGGGCGGTCGGCGATCGTGTCGCCGGAGACGATCTCGCGGTAGATCTGCGTGATGGGCAGGCGCTGTTCGTCCGCCAGGCGCAGAAGCGCCGCTTCATGCCGGATGAGGGGGTCTTCGCCGTCGCATCGGGCGTCGTCGGCGCGGGATTTTCGAAGGTAGATGCAGTACGCATCCATAGCAACACCTCCGCTTCATGTCTATGAAGGCGGCGAGGTGATGTGAACCGATGTGAGGGCGGATGGATTCGACGCAATGCAAACGGTGTATGTGTGAATGTGCGGCTACTAATTTAGAAAGTCAATTATTTCGACAAAAAAGAACATCGTGTATTTACTTCGCGCACGTCGGCGAGTAGAATAAAAGAAGCCCAGAAACACACTGCCTTAGGGTGTGTCACTGGGCTGTTGTAACGCTCGCGATAAACCGGTTTATGGCATACAAAACGATCGGGACCCCGCAAAGGGATCCCGAGCCGAGTGATTCACAGAAAGGAAATCACATGCCAAACACCGACCGATTTCCCGCGAAACGTGTCGAATTTATTCGTTTCGCAGAAAATCCAGCTTTTTTCGCGGATGACAGTGCTCCCGATTGCGTGGTGGTCAACCTTTGCTGCGCTTTTCTAACACATCCTGAACTACTTCCTCGACGTACTGCCTCAAAAGAGGATCTGCTCGCAAGTTATATAAGCGCTCTTGATCGCTGGAAAGCGCGGCGCCGCTGAGAATGCGGCCCTCCGCATCGACGAAAAGCCGCGCGACATTTGGGTCGGGCAGGGGGACTTCCCTTTCCCGGCCCATCATCACATCCAGCGACAGATCAAAGTAATCCGCGAGTTGGAGCACCGTTTCCACAGAAGGGCTGGTCTTTCCGTCGATCCAGTTTTTCACGCTGGATTGCGAAACGCCAAGGTCCTTGCTGATGCGGTAAGCCGTGATGTTGTGGCGCGCCATAATCGCTGCGAGCTGTTGTCCGAAACGAGAGTTGGTGCCCTTATGCATGAAGAACCCTCCAATAATACAAATAAATGGAGTATTTGGATTGACAAATCCAAATGAATGCAGTATCGTATGGATAGATGCTTGGATTTGCCGCGCGCAACTGAAACAGATACCCGTTGTGCACACGAAGTCAAGCGAATTCTTGTGTGCCGATTGGCATAGTCTGCCCTGGAGGGCTATGTTATGGATCAACGCAAAGCAAGCGAAAACCTTGCCATTATTTTGGAGTATGCAGCGCCATGGCCTCCCGCTGACGATCCGTGGTGGTGGCGCTTTCATGCATCCGTGCGCCGGATCTGCGAAGCGCGGCGAGAAGGGGAAGACGATGCCCATGAGGACCATCGGCGAGGCGGAGACTGACAAGGTACAAAACGGCGGAGAGACAGGAGGTGTTTCCACGGCAGAAAGCTTAAACGGCGCCAATCGGTTTCGGCCGCTTCGAGAGCGGCAACCCGTGATCGTGCGATGCCTGTGGCGCAGGCGGCGCGACGCGGCGCAGCGTTTTGCCCTGTTGGGGCGCCGCTTGCATGCCTTTGCAAAGCCGGCGCATTCGCGCCTGTACGACATGCGATTGGAGCTTCCGGTGCGCGGCGCCGTTCGAAAAGGCGACCGCGTACAACTCATGGGAAACTTCGAAGGTCTCTACCAAGTGTTGACCCTGACCAAAATACAAGGCGCAGAACGGGCCCTATTGATCCGTTGCCCTTGCAAACGCAAAGATATAAGCGAAAGTAAGCAAGCGATACAATGTTGATCGACGTTTCGGGTTTATCAAAACATTGCAATACTTAAATATTATCACACAGCATGCGGGTTGTCTAGGCTGAGATGATCGAAAATGCAATTCTTGTCGATTTCACTCACGTTTCGAAGCGCGACTCCATCAAAAAACGGCCCCGCTCCACGGATGCCGTCGTTCAGCGAACAGCCGCCTAGCGCGTCCAATTTCAGCGCGTATGAAGGGGCGATACCTGCCCGATGTAGGAACGAAGTTCTTCGAGGGTGCGCGGCTTTGTCGCGCTGTTTTCAAATGCAAACCGCTCTTCAAGCATTTCGGCTGCCGCGTAGAGGAGTGGTTTTTTCATGCCCGCTTCGGCGAGTAACTCATCGTGCGCGAACACGTCATCGATGCAGGCGTCGGCGATCACTTCGCCGCGGCTGAAGACGATCGCCCGCTTTGCGAAGCGATAGGCGAAATCGACGTCGTGGGTGGAGACGGCGAGCGCGATGCCTGCGCGGCTCAGTTCTTCGAGCGTCTCTTCGAGTATCGCGACGTTTTCCGGATCGAGCGAGGCGGTCGGTTCGTCGAGCAGGATCATCGCGGGCTGCATGGCGAGGATGTCGGCGATGCTGACGCGTTTCTTTTCGCCGCCGCTCAGGTATTGGGGCGCGCGGCGCTCATAGCCGCAGAGGTTCATCTGTGCGAGCGCCCGGCCGATGCGTTCTTCTACGTCGGCGTGCTCGAGGCGCAAGTTCATCGGGCCGAAGCTGATTTCCTCCTCGACGGTGCCGGCGATGATCTGCGTGTCGGGATCCTGGAAGACGAGGCCGACCGCCTGGCGCAGACGGGTGACGTCCCGCTTCGCCGTTCCGATCGATTGGCCTTCGAGAAAGATCTGGCCGCTTTGCGGGGTCAGCACGCCGTTGCAACACAAAAAAAACGTGCTTGTCCCCGCGCCGTTTTTGCCGAGCACGGCCACGCGCTCGCCCGCATAAAACGTGGCGGACACGTCCTTGAGCGCCGGAAACTGTCCTTCGTAGCGGTAGTGGATGTGTTCGAGCCGAAGCAATTCCTTCATGTGTATGCGTTTCCTCTGTCGTGTTTCTGTCAGCGGATCCAAAAAGCCATGCCCGCAGCGGTGCCGATGAGCAGCAGAGCGGCACCGGCATGTGCGCGCAAGACGGGGTTTTTTCGTTCGAGGAAGCGGATCTCGGTTTCGAAGCAGCGGCTCTCCATGGCGTCAAAATTGCGGTTGGCTTGCCGGTAGCTCCTTGCCAAAAGATTGGAGTATAGGTTGCCTGTCGTGCGGACGCTTTTGCGGTAGTCGATGAAGCCCAAGCGGCTCTTGGCGGCGTCTCGCATGGTGTGGTACATGTTGAGAAGGACGAAAACGTAGCGGTAGATCAAGTACATGAGCTCTACTAGGATTGCGGGGCAGTGAAGCTGCCGAAGCACGGCGATTAGCTCCGAGAGCGGCGTTGACAGGCTGAGCATGTAAAGGCAGCTAACCGCCCCCAGGGCACGCGCCATGACGAGGGCGGCGCGGGTTTGGTCGGCGGCGGTCACGCAAAGCCAGCGGCCGAAAATGGGAAAGGCCAGCACGCCCGACGCTTCCGGCGAAACCGTGATGAGAAGGGCCAGTCCGCTGATGAGCAGAAAGCTGAGCGGAAGCGCTAGCATGTGAATGTAGGTGTGCAGGTGCAGCCCGCCCACCCCCACAACGACGATCAGCATGGCGACCGTCAAAAAGAGGCCGACATAAGGGGTTCGTGCCGTCACGCAAAGCAACATGAGCGCGAGGGCGGTTGCGCCCTTGAGAGCGGCGTTCGCGGTGTTCAGGCGGGACATCTGCGCGTAAACGTCGATGGTCAGGTACTGGGAGTGGCCGTGTCGGTTCA
>JAVBLF010000049.1:0-56789 GCA_031553675.1 Eubacteriales bacterium
CGGCGCATAGCGGTCTGTTCGGGGTGTTTGCGAACTCGTTTCTGATCGCGGCGCGAAAGGAGAGCCCTGCATGAAGACGCTTTTCGTCAAGCATTCGTCCTTGCGCAATCCGCGCTACTGTGTCCGGACGCTGATCGTCGAGGCGGCCGATGGAACGCGCAGCGTCCGCAAACAGGCCACCTATCCCGAAGGACAGGCGCATCTCGCCGAAATTGTCGCGGGCGCAAAGCGGCTGGCAGGGCATGCGGGCGCGTTTTCAATCGCGCCGTGCGTATGGGAGGGCGGCGACGTCGTGTCGCCCTTCATCGCGGGCGAGACGCTCGAAACGCGGCTCTGTGCCCTGCTCGACGCAGCGGACGACGAGGCGGTCTACGCGCTTCTCGACCGCTTTCGCGAGGCCCTGTGCTCCATGGGCGTCGCGTCGCACGACCCCCGCGAAAATCCGGTGTTTCGCTCCTGCCTGCTCTCTGAATCGCTCACGCTGGGCGAAATGGAATCGGGAGGGGAGATGGACTGCCTTCCGATCGCGCCGCTCGATCTCGTGCCGAGCAACGTGATCGAAACGGGGGAAGGGGCATGGGTCGTGATCGATCCGGAGTGGGTATTCGATTTTCCCGTGCCGCTCCATTTTGTGCTTTACCGCGCCATCGCGGGCCTGGAGCGCGCGCGACACACCGACCGCGGGCTGAGCCAGGCGCAAATGCTCTATCACTTCGGCATTTTGCCCGAAGAAGCATTGCGCTACGAAGCCTGGGAGCAAGCGTTTTCCGCGCGGATCGTCGAGCCGGATGGCCTCCTCGCAGTGAAAGCGCGCTACGAGTACCCGGTCGCACGCCTCGATGCTTCCGCCCCCAGCGGCGACGGCTATGCGCCGATCGCCTTCTCTCGCGTCTACTTCGATCGGGGCGCGGGGTTTCGCGAGGAGGACTCGGTCCGGATCGCGACGAGGAGCGGCGGAATCTTTCACTGGGCGTGGGATTTGGGGGAGGGCGCGCCGTTTCGGGCTCTGCGTTTCGACCCTTCAGAAGGTCGTTTCGTCTACCTCTCTGTGAATCGGGCCGCGTGGCGGGACGACGCAGGCGAATGGCATGATTTCGCAGGCTGCGAACATAACGGTTGGCCCTGGGAAGAGGGGCTGGTCTTCGCGTCGCTCGACCCCTGGGTCACGTACACAGCGCCGCCCGATCGGACGGTGTGCAGCGTCGCGCTCGAAGGCGCATGGCGCTATCTCGCCCCGAAAGAGTTCGAGGAAAGCTTGCTGCTGTCTCGGGTGGCGCATTGGCAGATCGCGCACGGAAACGGGGCGGCGGCTGGCCCGGCCTTTCGCGACCTGCTCGCCTGGCAGAAAGCGTTCTGGCAGGAGCGCCTGTCGGAAGCGGAATCGCAGGCCCAAAAAAACCACGCCCTGGCAGGCGCGGAATCGGAAGCGCGAAAGCGCGTCGAAGCGGTGCTCTGTACGCGCGAGGAAGCTTGGGCGCAGGCAGAGCGCGAAAGGGCGCGCGAGCGCGAGGCGCTCGACAGGGAGCGCGAAGCGTTGAGTGGGCGGCTTGCGAGCGCCGAGAGCAGTTTGGCGAGCCAACTGCAAGCGATCGAAGAAGCACGCCAGCGCGAAAGTGAGCTTCGGCTCGCGTTGGCGCAACGCGAAGGGGCCAACGCCGCACTACGACACCAGCTTGATGAGCTGCAAGCGCGCTTCAGTTGGCGCGTCATGGAACAACCGCGCAAGATTTACGCAACCCTTCGACGCCACATACACAGCGACGACCCGCAGCATTGACCCAAGCTCAAAAGAGGGCCATCAGCAGGATCAGGGGGAAGGCGATGCGCAGATTGCGCCCGCACACCAGATAGACAGCGCCCATGAGCGCGCACTGTGCGGCGGCGACAAGACCATGCGGCATGCCGTGGAGGAGGAGCTGTGCCCCGCCCCAGACCAGGAAGATGGCGATTGCGCCCCATGGAATCCGTGGGTTGCCCGACAGGCGGTTGCCGGCTTCTTGCGCGAAGGCGATGCCCAGCACGAACACGATGCACCGAAAGGCGCTGTAAGCAATCTCAAAGAAAAACGCGAACGTCGAAAAGCTGGGGTGGTTTTGACGCGCTTCGGACAGGGCGTGCACCATGTAGATCTGCCCGCCCCAGCGCCAGACCGAAAGCGCCACCGACGCGGCGACCAGGATCAGCGCGAGAAACCACTGCTTCGACGTCGGCCAGCGGTTGGCGGCAAACACATCGTAGTGCATGGCAGATTTGGCGCGTGCGACGAAGACGATGGCCAACAGAAGCCAAATTGCGATCACCGTTGACCAGTGGGTCGCGTATTGCACAAGCCCCCAAACCGGGAGCGGAAAATCGAACAGGCGCGGCTCGATCTGAAGGAGGAGCCAGCCAACGCCAAGAAAAGCAAACATGATCCCTGCGAAAAAAATGAGTCCAATGCCTGACGCCTTGCCTTTTCGCTGCATGCGTAGATCCTTTCAAACATTGAAATTTGGTATGCATTGCATCATTCGAATGTGTACAGTTTACAACAGATGTCGCCACGATTTCAAGCGATCCATGGCAAATGCGATCGAATTCTGTTCCATTATGACGTGCGCCGTGTGGAATTGTATAGGTCAATTTAGATATTCCATATTTCGCACGAACATAAGCGGATCAATGCTTCATTCATAAACCGGTTTCAATAAATGAGTTCCGTTTAACAAAAAAGAGACCGAAAGAACCATTCTTATCCTTGATCGGCGGCTATTGCAGCTCCATCGCATCGACTTCTTGCGCGTTGAGCGCCTCGGGCGGGATCGGGAAGTCGGCGGCCTGATCGATCTGCGACATGGTCATTTGCATGGTGAAGGTGTCGATTTCCATCGCCGTCGCGAGGCTGTCCATTTTTTGCATCATGCTCTTCATGATCTCGGTCATGTCGCACGCAAACTGGATGGGGTAGTCGTTCTTTTTGTCGATCCAGATCGTGATGGGCATGTCGCCGAGGTCGTCCAGCGATGCGCCGGCGTCCTCAAGCTGGGACTCACCGAGACCGGCCTGTTCCAAAAGGGCGTTCTGGGCAAGGACCGTTTTGATGGAGTCGCCCGAGATGACCCCTGTGATCCGGTGGCAGTCGTATGCACCGATGGTTTCGGAGCCATCGAGCTTGAAATTTCTGGCGTTGTCGAGGTAGAGTTGCATGTCGGCCTGGGAGTCGAGTGTCTTGGCGCCGGCGGCGGGGTCGGCGATCGGCGATTTGAACCATGCGCCTGCCACATAGGAGTAGACGAAGCTCTCGTCCATGTACATATCGAGGTTGAGTGGCATGCCGAAAAGTTGCATCTCCATCGCGGCCTTGATCTTTTTCGGCGCCGTGAACACCGTCATATCCATCGTCATGCCGATGTCCATCCCCGTGGGCGCTGCGTTCTGCTGGGATCCCTTGCCGACGCGCAAGGTCATCTGTGTGTGCATGTCGTAGTTCTTCATGTTTGCGGAGCTTTGCCGGGCTTTTGCGATCAAAGCGGTGGGATCGGCCGAGCCGCACGCTGCGAGCGCGAGCGCCATCAAAATCGCCAGCAGGAGGCATACCGCCTGTCGAACCTGTTTCATTTTCCTTCTCCTTTGTTGAGGAACCGCTTCCAAGGTTGCGAGCCTTTACACCCCAATGATGTATGCTAACATACTAACAAATTTTGGGCAAAAAAGCAAATTGCTTTGCGGCAGACACCCGCTCCACTTCTTTAGGAACAAACGCAAAAAAGTGCCCGTAATAGGGCACTTTTTTGGAAAAAGCGGTTTACGCGAGTGAGCCGAGGAATTCGACGAGTTTGATGATGAAGACGGCGAGGATCAGCAGGGGGGACAACCACTTGATGCAAGCCTTCCAAATGGCGATGTAGCTGAACTTGATCCGTCCATCGTTCGTGATCTCGCGGATGGGTTCGTCAAATTTCCAGACCCAGCCGATCATGATGCACATCAGCATGCCGCCAATGGGCATCAGGATGTAGTCGGGAATGAACTCCATCCAGCCGCCAATGGTCATGGGGCCGATCATGATGCCGCCGAGGATCGATCCGTTGCAGAGGGAATAGATCGCGCCGAGCACCGTCGTCGAGACGCCGAGGATGGCGAGCGACTTGTTGCGGCTCCAGTTCCATTCGTCCATCGTGAAGGAGATCGTGCACTCGAGCAACGAGATCGCGCTCGTCAGCGCGGCGAAGAGCAGCAGGACGAAAAAGAGTGTACCAAACAGTCCGCCCGCAGGCATTTTTTCGAAGACCTTCGGGAGGGTCATGAAGGCGAGGCCCGCGCCGGAATTGGGCTCGATGCCCATCGCGAAGACGGCGGGGAAGATCGCGAAGCCGGCCATGAGGGCGGCCGAGGTGTCGAGCAGCGGGACGACGATCGCTTGTTTGGGCAGGTTTTCCTGTTTGTTGAGGTAGCTGCCGTACGTGATCATCGCGCCCATGCCGAGGCTGAGCGAGAAGAAGCACTGCCCCAGTGCCGCCGGAACGGACTTGGCGAAGGAGAAGCCCGCCTCCGGATCGGTGTTGGCGAACATGAACTTCAATCCCTCTGTCGCGCCCGGAAGCGTGACAGAGCGGATGATGACGACGATCAGGATGATGAAGATCGAGGGCATCATGACCTTGGAAGCTGCTTCGATCGACGACGCGCCCTTTGCGCAGAAGAAGACGACGAGGGCGGCGAAGATCAAGTGCCATACCAGCGCTTCGGTTCCGCCGATGAACGCGCCGAAATCGAGATTGGCAGCGGCGCCGGTCGGCGAGGACACGATGTACTTGATGACCCAGCCACCGATGACATTGTAATACGAGACGATCAAAAAGGGTGTGAGGATGGCCATGACGCCGACGAAGGAGAATCGTTTGTCAATTTTCCGGTAGGCGCCGAGGGGGTTGAGTTGTGTGCGGCGACCGAGTGCAAATTCGCCGAGCATGACGGGAATGCCGAGGACTGCGATGAAGATAAGATAGCAGATGAGAAAGAGGAAACCGCCGTTTTGGCCCAGTAGGTAAGGGAACTTCCAGATGTTACCCAACCCGATGGCAGATCCGGCGGCAGCGAGGACAAAGCCTATGCTCGATCCCCATTGGCCACGTTTATTGTTGTCGCCCATAGTTGTTTTTTCGTGCAGCGCGCCCAGCGGGATAGTGGAGGCGCTGACGAAAGCCTCCTTTCTATAGGTTCAATAATTAATTATAAAAAATGTCATCCCGCAATTCAAGTGTTATTTGGCTCACAAGCTCTTTGGATGGCAAAACGGAAGAAGGGAAGCGCATTTTGGCTCTGTGCCCGCGCCTGACGTATAATAGACCTGTCCGGGAACCCGCTTTCGTTAGATTTCCGAGCAAATATTTCGTTATGCAAGAAAGCACCGACGACGCATAATCGAAGAAGTTCTGCTAGGAGGCGCTGACGCGGCAGAGCGGAATATTTGCCGGATAGATGCCGGAATGGGGTTTCCGGACAGGTCTAATAAATGCGATGCTTGGTCGAATGACGGGAAACGAAGGTGAGGGGAGCCGCATGCATGTGAATGGTTCGCTCCGCGAAACGATCGAGGCGCTGCCTTTGCGGCCGGGTTGCTACATCTTTCGGGACGGTCGGGGGGCCATCCTCTACATCGGCAAGTCGAAGTGCCTGAGGGCAAGGGTCAAGAGCTACTTTCGCCCTGGTCAAAGCGGCAAACTCGCGCGGCTGCAATTCGAAATCCGCGCGCTCGAGATCGTCGAGACCGAGACGGAAACCGACGCGCTGCTTCTCGAATGCGAAATGGTCAAAGCGCACCGCCCGCCCTACAACGCACAGATGAAGGCCGACGAAGTCTACCCCTACCTCTGCATGGACGAGACACAGGATTGTCCCGGCCTCTTTGTCGCGGCAGAGCCGCGCGATCGCTGGCGATCGGTCGGATGCTTTACGTCCGAAGCCGATGCGCGGCGTACGATCGAAAGGCTCAACCTCGTTTGGAAAACGCCGCTCTGTGAGCAGACGGATATCGGCAGGCGGACAGGCCCCTGCTTTCACGGCGCGATCGGGCGGTGCAGCGCGCCTTGCTGTGGCGGGGTGACGGAAAGAACCCACCGCAAACGACTTTCCGAGGCGTTCGCCCTCTTCGAGAGGCAGGACGAAGTCGCGGTCGGGCGGGTCGAAACGGCGATGGCGCGTCTGGAGCGCGACATGAAGCGCCTTTCGGACGCGATGCAATTCGAGCGGGCGCAAAGCTGTGCCGAAGCGATCGCAGATCTGCGGGGCTTGTTGCAAAAAAGCCGCCGGTTTCGCGCGGATTGGAGCGGGGAGGTATTCGTCTATTTTCGCGCGTATCGGGAAGATGGCTTTTCGCTCTTCTACTTGCGCGACGGGGTTTTGCTCGATCGGGCGCGCTTTCCGTTGGACGTCGATGGAGACGATTTGCGCCGCTTTGCCGAATCGATCGAAGCGGGGCGGGCCCCTTTGCGCGACCCCGACTGCGCCCGCTACCTCCTCAGCGCACGGGCGGACAAGCTCTTTGTCACGCGTCCGGCTGCGGACGGCGTTGAGGCGCTGCGCGACTGGTTGCACGACCGCGCGCGCGAGTTCGTCGCGCCTTCGTCGTCGTGCGTTTGACGCACGTGCACCGCAAAAAAAGCGCGCGCTTTTCTTTTCGAAAGAAGTGCGCGCGCGACGTTGGCTCTATCGCAAGCCGAAGCGGGCGCCCGTCCCGAGTTGGCTTTCGATGCGGAGCAATTGGTTGTACTTGGCAACGCGATCGGACCGAGACGGCGCACCCGCCTTGATCTGCCCGGCGTTGAGCGCGACGGCGAGATCCGCGATGAAGGGGTCTTCGCTCTCGCCGCTCCGGTGGGAGATCACGACGGCATAGCCGTTGGCCTGCGCGAGGTGGACGGCGTCCATCGTTTCGGACAGTGTGCCGATCTGGTTGAGCTTGATGAGAATGGCGTTGGCGATCTCGCCCTCGATGCCCTTTTGCAGGCGCTTTGTGTTCGTGACGAAGAGGTCGTCGCCCACGAGCTGCACGCGATCGCCCAGACGTTTCGTCAGTTCGGCCCAGCCTTCCCAGTCTTCTTCGGCCAGTCCGTCCTCGATCGACAGAATCGGGTAGGCATCGACCCACTTTTCCCACAGCGCGATCAGTTCGCCGCGATCAAAGGATTTGCCGCTCTTCCAGAATTCATAGCGGCCATCGCCCGTGTGCATTTCGGTCGCCGCGACATCGAGCGCGATGCCCATCTTGCCTTGGTAGCCCGCCCGTTCGATCGCCGTGGCGATCAGTTCGAGCGCTTCCTCGTCGTCGCTGAGCTGGGGCGCAAAACCGCCTTCGTCGCCAACCGCCGTCGAAAGGCCGCGTTCGCGCAGCACGGTTTTGAGCGTATGGAAGACCTCCGCGCCTTGCCGCAGCGCTTCTTGAAAGCTCGTCGCGCGGTCGGGCAGTATCATGCACTCTTGCAGGTTGACGCTGTTGTCGGCGTGGCGGCCGCCGTTGAGTATGTTCATCATCGGCAAGGGCAATAGGCAGGCCGACGTGCCGCCCAGGTAACGGTAGAGCGGCAGGTCGAGCTGTTGCGCGCAGGATCGCGCGACGGCCATCGACACGCCGAGCAGCGAGTTCGCGCCCAGGCGGGATTTGTTTTCCGTGCCGTCGAGGGCGATCAGTGTCTCGTCGATCAGGCGTTGCTGGAGGGCGTCGCGTCCGATGAGCGCGGAAGCGATCGGGCCATCGACGTGGCCGACAGCCTGCAAAACGCTCTTGCCGTTGTAGGCGTCGCCGCCGTCGCGCAGCTCGATCGCCTCGAATGCGCCCGTCGATGCGCCGGACGGCACGATCGCCCGGCCTATGCCGCCGCCCTCCAACGCGACCTCGACCTCGACCGTCGGATTGCCGCGCGAATCGAGCACCTGCCGCCCTGCGACGTGCTGGATGCGAAAAGAACACTTCATGACAAATGCCTCCCATAATGCGTTTTCCATAGCATGCGCAATTGGGCGGCTTTCTTTCCGTTTTCGCGATCGTTTGCGGCGTGGCTTTCGCTACAGGAACGCCGCATTGCATCGCGGCTTCTTTTTCTGTACAATACCTATGTCTCTCGAAAAACGAGCCCCATGGCGACAGGACGCCGAAACATCTGCTGCAACTGCACAACGAAAGGAAACGGCGTATGGTGAAACGCTCACATTCGATCAAGCGTGTTTTCTTCTATTTATTTGTCGTCTTGTATTTTCTCTTGCTGGCGAAAGCATTGCTGTTCAAATATGTCTCGCCCCTTGCGCTTTTGAGTGGGGAAAGAACGATCACCCGAGCGCTGAATCTCGTTCCTTTCAAAACGATCAACGATTATTTCGCGGCGAACGCCAATGTATGGATCGCTTCGATGAATGTATTTGGAAACATTTTGCTTTTCATCCCGCTGGGCATCTATGTGCAGGCCTTCAAGAAGAACAAAGCAATTCTCCCCTCCGTGGCCATCGTCTGTGTGGTGAGCATTTGCGTCGAACTCACGCAGTATGTCCTGGGGATCGGCGCCGCGGACATCGACGACGTCATTCTCAACGCGATCGGCGGAGGGATGGGCGTCCTGCTGTACCGGCTGCTGTTTGCGGTGTTGAAGGACGAAGGCAAGGTCGATACGGCCATCGTGCTGCTGTGGTGCATCGTCATAGCGCTCTGTCTGGCCTTGATGTGTTATCTCACCTATTATTTGGGTCTGAAAATCAGAATTTTTTAGCGGTCGCGCTATAAGAAAAAGAGGAGTGGATCCCACTCCTCTTTTTGAGCGTGCTTTTTGTTCGTTTTTGCGGAAACCGATCTGCCTTTACTGATGCGAATCAAGGGTCACAAACCGAACGTATCGCGAGGCCGTTTGGTGCAACGGGCGATTGATAATCGCCCCTTCAGTCGCACAAACAAGGCTATCAGGATGTAGGGGCGATTATCGACGCCAATCAAGGGTTACGAACCGCAAGCCCAACGTGTCTGCCGTTTTGCTGCAACGGGCGATTGTTAATAGCCCCAAAAGTCGCAAAAAAAAGGGTAGCGGGATGTTGGGGCGGTTTTAAATCGGCCCCCTGTAAAACCCATCTTATTTCTCCAGCGGATTCCAACCCATGATTCGCATTACTGAACTTTGATCAGATCGTATGCCCGCGAACCCAGGCCGATTTTCTCCGCGTGTTCGAGGCAGGACTTGTATTCCGCCTCGGGCATGGAATTCTTGAAATGATCGTGGTGGTCGACGAAATCCGTAGCCGACATGTGATCGCTGAGCAGGCTGTTGGGGAGGGGGTGCGCTTGCAAACAGGCGTCGGCGCAAGCCTGATCAAGGGCCAGCGGGTCGAAGGAAGCGAAGATGCCGATGTTCGGCAAAATGGGAGCGTCGTTTTCGCTGTGGCAATCGCAGTAAGGAGAGACGTCCACGATCAAAGAAATGTGGAAGTTCTGCCTGCCGTTGATCGCGGCTTTGGCGTATTCCGCCATGCGGCAGTTGAGCGCCTGGGGCGCCGAAAAATCGGGGACGTCGATGGCGTCGAAGCTACAAGCCCCGATACAGCGGCCACAGCCGACGCAATGGTCGGGGTCGATCCGCATGCGTTGGCTGCTTTCGTCGAACACGAGCCCGTCGTTGGCGCAGTGGGGCAGACAGCGCTTGCAGCCTTTGCAGGCTTCGGGAATGACGATGGGCTTACCGTTGGAGTGCTGCTCTTTTTTTCCGGCGCGCGAACCGCTGCCCATGCCGATGTTCTTGATCGCGCCGCCAAAGCCCGTCAGCTCGTGGCCTTTGAAGTGCGACAGGCTGATGAGCACGTCGGCGTCGAGGATGGCGCGTCCGATCTTAGCCGTCTTGACGTATTCGCCATTGACAGGCACTTCGACGTCGTCCGTGCCTTTCAGACCGTCACCGATCAGGATGGGACATCCCACGGTCAGGGGGGTAAATCCGTTTTCCCACGCGCAGTAGAGGTGTTCGATGGCGTTTTTCCGGCTTCCCGGATAGAGCGTATTGCAGTCCGTCAGGAAGGGAATGCCGCCCGCTTCTTTCACGACGTCGGCGACGGCCTTCGCGTAGTTGGGGCGTAGAAAGCTGAGGTTGCCCAATTCCCCAAAGTGCATTTTGATCGCGACGAACTTTCTCTCCATGTCGATCTGATCGATGCCGGCGGCGCGGATCAAGCGTTTCAGCTTCGAAGGGAGTCCGTCTCCCTGCTTGGTGCGAAAATCTGTGAAGTATACATGTGATTTCGTCATCTTTTCCTTTGCCTCCACCAAAACGATGCGATCACTCCGTTTTCGCGTGGCGATTGCGGATTGACCGGTCTGTTTGTCTCTCCCCGTAGCCCCACAAAAGGGGCGTGAAAGTGCCTCATTATAGCATTATCCGAGGGCATCCGCAACCGCGCGTCGGGATGAAATGGACCCGCAAAACGCCCCCTCCGAAACCGGAAGGGGCGTTTGCTTCGATGGGACGTTTGCTTTGCGTGTGCGCAGTACGGGTTTGGATCCAGTTGCTTAGGACCGGAACGCGCCGAGCCAAGCACGGCCGACAGCGATCTGCCGATGGACGTCCGAGGGTGCCGTGCCGCCGAAGGAGGTGCGCGCGTTGACGCAGCCTTCCATGGACAAGTCGGGGAGGCGCACCGTTTCGAAACGCGCGTCGATGGCGACGAGGTCGTCCTGTGTCAGGTCGGGGAAATCGCAGCCCTTCTTTTCGCAGCACTTGACCATCTTGCCGACGATCTCGTGTGCGTCGCGGAAGGGAATCTGTTGCAGCACGAGGCTTTCGGCGAGGTCGGTGGCCGTCAGGAAGCCCTTTTTCATCTGCTTGCGGATCTCGTCGAGGCGGAACTCCGTCTTGCCGATCATGCTGGCCAGGATGGCCGTGGCGTTTTTCCAGGTGTCGATCGCGTCGAAGAGCGCTTCCTTGTCTTCCTGGAAGTCCTTGTTAAAGGCGAGGGGCGTGCCCTTCATGATGGTCAGCACCGTGATCAAGTCGCCGTAAACGCGGCCGACCTTGCCGCGGAGCAGCTCGGCGATGTCCGGATTCTTTTTTTGCGGCATGATGCTGCTGCCGGTGCAAAAGCTATCGTCGATGGCGATGTAGCTGAATTCCTGCGAGTTCCAATACACGAATTCCTCGGCAAAGCGCGAGATGTGCATGAGCGAGATCGACGCGGCGCTCAGGAATTCGAGCTGGTAGTCGCGGTCGCTGACGGCATCCATGGCGTTTTCTGACGGGGCGGCAAAGCCGAGCAGCTCCGTCGTGCGGTGGCGGTCGATGGGGAGCGTCGTTCCGGCCAGCGCGCAGGAGCCCAAGGGGTTTTCGTTGCCGCGGTCGTAGGCATCCTTGAGACGCTCCAGATCGCGCCGGAACATCTGGAAATAGGCCATCAAATGAAAGCCGATCGTGACGGGCTGGGCATGCTGCATGTGGGTAAAGCCCACCATGATCGCGTCGGCGTACTGCTCGGCTTTTTCGAGAAGCACCGTTTCGAGCGTCACGAGCGCCTCAAAGATCGTCTCGGTTTGGCGCTTGAGGTAGAGTCGCGTGTCAACCTGGCACTGGTCGTTGCGGCTGCGCGCGGTGTGAAGCTTCTTTCCCAGCACGCCCAGACGGTCGATCAACGTCGCTTCGACGGCCATATGAATGTCCTCTTGTTTGACCGTAAACGTCAGGCTGCCGTCGGCGATCTCACGCCGGATCGCTTCGAGCGCGGCGACGATCTGATCCTTCTCATCGGCGGGCATGAGGCCCACTTCGCTGAGCATGGTCACGTGCGCAATGCTCCCGTCGATGTCGCAGTCGTACATGACTTTGTCAAAACCGATCGAGGCGTTAAACGCTTCGACCATCGCATCCATTTCTTTTTCGAATCGGCCAGCCCATAAATTTGCCACGAACAACACTCCTTCTTGTATCAATTTGCTATGGGAATAACAGCAATTAGCGTGCCAATTTTGCGCACATCATCGAAGGCAAGGCTCGGCCGCTTCGTCGGGGCGGCGAAAGGGGGCACGCAGAAGGAAATAGGCCGATAATAAGGCCTGAATATCGCATTATTAGGCCGAATCAAAGCGCGAAACAGGACGGATACCGGCGACGAAGGCGCTTCTGGCACTGCTTCCATTTTGGCATGAAATTTGCTTTTCATCCATCATCGGCATTCCGCGCGGTGCTCGCGCAAAACCGAGCGGCAAGCGGATGCAAATCAACGTAGCAGGAGGACGCGATCGCGATGCGGATCAAGATCATCAACCCCGACTACGGATTGACGCCCGAAGCGTTGCGTCACCGGGAAACCAAACTCGCAGCGGTTTGCCGCGCGGACACGATACTCGATATGGAGTGCGTGCAAGCGACCGAAGTCTTCATCGATTCCCAGAAGGACATCGCCCTCGCCGGACGGGAGCTTGTCGAGATCGCCGTCCGAGCCGAACGAGACGGCTACGACGCCGTCGTGCTCTACTGCGGCAGCGACCCCGCCATTGCCGCGATCCGCGAGATGCTCCGCATCCCGGTCGTCGGCGGCGGAAACGCGTCCTTTGCCTTTGCCAACGCGCTGGGCTACAGCTTTTCCCTTCTGACGACGGGCGGGAAGCGCAATCCGGAAAAGCGAAACTTCGTGTCGTCGCTCGGCTACCAAAGCGAGCGCCTTCGCTCGATCCGCAGCGTGACCGTTTCGGAAGCGGACATCCACGGCGACCGCGACAAAACCATGCGCCTGCTCGCCGACGCGATCGAAACGTGCGCGCGCGATGACGGCGCCGAAGTGATCGTGTTGGGCTGCCTGAGCTTCCTCGGCTATGCGCGCGAACTCACGCAAATGACCGGCCTGCCGGTCATCGATCCGTGTTACGCGCCCCTTTTGCTGGCCGAAAGCCTCGTCGCCATGGGGCTTTCCCACAGCAAGGTTTCTTATCCCTATCCTCCCGTGACGGAGCTGCCCCAATGACAACAGAAAAGAGGGATCGCAAATTGGAATCCATCCAATGGCCGGGCGGCGAGCGATGTGCGGCCTTTTTCGGCCTCGACGTCGACGCCGACCTGATCTGGCGCAACATGTCGCGCGATGAGCCGAACGGCACAGCTTACCTTCGATCCGTGTCGAACGGCGTCTACGGCCCCAAGCGCTGCGTGCGTCGCATGCTCGACCTCTTTCGCGACTACGGCATCGTGGCGACCTTCTTCGTGCCCGGTTGGGTGGCGGAGCGCTACCCCGATTTGCTGGAACAATTTTTGAAAGACGGCCACGAGATCGGACACCACGGCTACCTCCACGAAAAGTTCACCGGCCTGTCCGTCGAAGCGCAAAGCGAGATCCTCGAACGCTGCCGCACGATTTTCGAACGGCAGACCGGCGTGCCGGGCGTGGGCTTCCGCGCGCCGTCGAGCGACTGGGACCCCCAGACGGCGAAGATCCTGCACGATCTGGGCTTCTCCTACTCCTCGACCATGCGCGGCGATGACCGCCCTTACCGCACGGTGTTCGACGGCGTCCCCTCGGATTTGATCGAAATCCCCTCGACCGTCGACCTCGACGACTACTCCTACACCGTCTACAGCATCTTGCCCAAGGAACCATCCGGACTCGATCGCATCGCGGGCTTTGAACACCTTTTGGACAACCAGATCCGCGAATTCGACGGCTGCCACCGCTTCGGTCTCTGTTACCCGCTCATGCTCCATCCCCAGGTGAGCGGCAGTCCGGGGCGCCTGCTCATGCTCGAAAAACTGATCCAGCACATCCTGGACAAGGGCGACGTCTGGGTCGCAACCGGGGAAGAAATCGCGGCGCATTGGAGGGAAACGTACTGATGGAAGCCAAAATTCCCGTCTCACTTACCGTGCATCTCACCGGCGAGTACTTTCTCCTGAGCCAGTTCCCGCAGATCCAGGGCTGCCCCAAAACGCTGTCGGTCGGCCAATACGGCCTGCACCGCGGCCTGGGGCGCGTGCTCGACGTCGCGAAGGAAAGAGGCATCCCCTGCACCTTCTTCGTCACGGGCGCGATCGCCCAGCAATCCCCGCACGCGATCGCCGCCATCGCCGACGGCGGGCACGAGATCGCCAACCACGGCTGGGAACACGAAAACTTCGCCATCCTCTCCTACGACGAACAGGCGGCGCGGCTCGCTAAGACGAACGCCGTGCTCCGCGACCTGACAGGCCAAACGCCGGTGGGCTTCCGCGCGCCAATGGCGGGCGATTTCACCGCCGATACCCTGCGTGCGCTGAACGAAGCCGGTTTCGCGTATTCCAGCTCGTGCTACGACGACGACGAACCCTATTTCGCAGAACTGGATGGACAAGCGACGAAGCTCGTCGAGATCCCGGTGAAGTGGACGCTCTACGACCTGCCTTACTTTCTTTTGAGCTTTACGCCAGCGTTCCCGACCGGACAGAGCCGCGTCGCGCAGTACACCCAGGTGCTGAACAACTGGAAAGTCGAATACGAGGGAGCGGAACGCTTTCAGCTGCCCTACATCCTCCAGGTCGATACGCAGACCATCGCCAAGCCCGGACGCATCGGCCTTCTCGAAGAGATACTGGACTTCATCCAATCCCGCGGGACGGGCGCGTTTTCGACCATGCGCGACATGGCGTCGTCGTTCGCGGCGCAGCACGCGCGGTAGACAAGCCGAAAACCGCCCCCCGCTCCCCCCTGATGTGTATACTATCGGGCAGGGCCCGTACCCCAATAATCATGTGAAAGGTGGATTCCTCCTATGAAAAAACGGAACATCGCCGCACTCCTGCTTTCTTCTCTCCTCCTGGTCGGCATGGCGGCGGGCTGCGGCCCCAAACCGGCCGAAGAAAAGCCTGCAACGGGTTCGGACGCTGCAACAGAAAAGGCTGCCCCCGAAGCTGCCGCGGACGACGTGATCCGCATCGGCTTTGTCGGCCCGCTGACGGGCGACTCGGCTGCGTGGGGCATCGCGCAGAAGAACGCCATCGAGATCCGCGTCGCCAAGCAGAACGAAGCGGGCGGCCTCCTCGGCAAGCAGATCAAACTCTTTAGCTACGACAACCGCGAAGACCCCGTCGAGTCGGTCAACGCCGCGCGCAAGCTCATCGAGCAGGACAAGGTCGTCGCCATCCTCGGACCGAACAACTCGATCTGCGGCCAGGCGATGAACACCGTCGTCGAAGAGTACAAGATCCCCATGCTTTGCACGAACACGACGCTCGAAACCGTCACGGTCGACGACGACGGCAACGCCCGCCCCTATGCCTTCCGCGCGATCATGGTCGAGCGCGCCTATGTCAAGTCGGTCGTCGATTACATGTACGACAAGGTGGGCGCGCGCACGGCTGCCTGCCTCTACATCCTGAGCAACGAGACGAACGTCGTCATGGTCAACACCTTTGACGAGCTGTGGAAGGCCAAGGGCGGCCAGGTCGTGGCGTCCGAGACGACGGCTTCCGCCGACGACGTCGATTTCCGCGCCCAGCTCACGAAGATCAAAGACCTCAACCCCGACATCATCTTCTCGCCCTTCACCTACAAGCAGATCATCCTCATGGGCCAGCAGGCGCGCGAACTCGGCATCACATCGCAGTTCTGCGGCTGTGACACCTGGTTCCAGGTCAACATTCCCAAGTCGGCCGGCGAACAGCTCGAAGGCTGTGTCGCGATCGCCTCGCTCGACGTCAGCAGCCCCGTGCTCGACCCGATCAAGGCCGAATACAAGGAATTCTTCGGCGAAGATCAGACCCTGCTGGACGGCGGCACCGACCCCTACTACGGCTACGATGCTTTCATGATGCTGAAAAAGGCCATCGAAGACAAGGGCGCTTACGACAGCGCATCGATCCGCGACGGTCTGGAAAACCTCAAAGACGTCCAAGGCTGCGTCGGCTCGCTCAGCATGGACCCCGCCACCCACAACCCCACCCGCGAGCTGGCGATCGTGACGATCAAAAAGCAGGCGGACGGCAGCTATGCCTATGAAACCCTGGGCACGGTCTTCGGCGACACGATCACCCTGAAGTAAAGGCCACGCCTTAACCCGGGTGTTCACGCGATGCGGGGCGGCATGGGCCGCTCCGTATCGCTTCAAAAGGGGGAATCCATATCTTTGTACAACAATTGATCAACGGCCTGTCGATCGGCAGCATCTACGCCCTCATGGCGGTGGGCTACTCCCTGATCTACAGCCTGTTGAACTTCACCAACTTCGCGCACGCCATTGCGGTCACGATCGGCGCCTATGTGAGCTTCTTTCTCTTCACGGTCATGGCGCCCAACCTCTACGTGGCTTTCTTTGTCGCCATGTGCTCGGGGGCGATCGTTTCGGTGCTAATCGAGATCGTCGTCTACCGCCGCATGCTGATCAAGCACAACAAAAAGCTCTACCTGATGATCGCCGGACTGGGCCTGTCGATGGTGGCGGAAAACCTACTGATTATCTACATCAGTTCCATATCGCAATTTTTCCCGAATGAACTGACGAACATGGGGACGATCAACCTCTTCGGCTACGGCGTCGGCAAGATCGACCTGCTGATACTCGTCATGTCGATCGTCACGATGCTGCTCTTGCAGGCCTACATCACGTTCACAAAGGACGGCCTCGCGATCCGGAGCGCGTCGAAGAGCCTGGAATACACCTCCCTCATGGGCGTCAACCCCGACACGCTCCTGATGAAAGTCTTCATGATCGCCGGCATGCTGGCGGGCATCGCGGGCCTTTTTATGGGCATCAAGTACACCGCTTACCCCACGCTCGGCTCCGTTATGACGAACAAAGCCTTCGTCAGCGCCGTGTTGGGCGGATTGGGCAGCCTGCCCGGCGCGATCTTCGGCGCCTTTATCCTGGGTCTCTTGGAGGTCATGATCACCGGTTACGTATCGAGCGCGCTCCGCGACATGATCGCGTTCGGCGTACTGATCCTGGTGCTGATCGTACGGCCCACCGGACTGATGGGCAAGAGCTCGGACGACAAAGCATAGGAAGGAGCGAATGACATGAGCGCATACTTGACCGGTATCTGCATCACCACCGGCATCATGCTGATCGCCATCGTCGGCGTTTCGCTTCTGACCGGTTTCACGGGCGTATTTTCCATGGGGCACGCCGGCTTCATGTGCGTGGGCGCTTACACATCGGCGCTGCTCGTCAAACAAGCCGGACTTCCGATCGGGCTGGGCTTGGTCGGCGGCATGCTCATGGCTATGGTGGTCGGCTTTATCATCGGCTTCCCCACGCTCAAACTGAGCGGCGACTACTTTCTGATCGCGAGCATCGGCATCGGCGAGGCCATCCGTCTGCTCGTCGAGAACACCTACGGACTCACCGGCGGCTCGACCGGCATGATGGACATCGGCCGCCTGAACTCGTTGCCCGTCATCCTCGTGATCGACGTGATCGTGATCATCGCGGCCGTCAACTTTTTGCGATCGCGCCACGGCCGAAACTGCATCGCCGTGCGCGAGGACGAAACGGCCGCCATCGCGATGGGCATCGACCCGTTCAAGTACAAGTTGATCGCATTTGTGATCAGCTGCGCGTTGTGCGGTCTGGCGGGGGCCTTGCTGGGGCATTACCTCAACTACGTCAACCCGAAGATCTTCAGCATGCGCAAGTCTAACGAACTGATCATGACCGTCATCATGGGCGGCGGTGGCAGCCTGACGGGTTCGATCTTCGCCGGACTGATCCTGACGCCCCTGCCCGAACTTCTCCGCACCGAGGCCGCGCAGCAGTGGCGCATGGCGATCTACGGCATCTTGATCGTGCTCGTCATCATGTTCAAACCCAACGGCCTCATGGGCAACAAGGAATTGACACTGCACGGCTTGAAAACCGGCTTTGCCGGCGTCCGAAAGGGCCCTCTCCTGCCCAAAAGCGGCAAGGCCGGAAAGGAGTCCGAGCATGAGTGAAGCAATGGTTCTCCAGATCACCGGTCTGACCAAGCAATTCGGCGGCCTGACGGCGGTGGACAACTTCAACTTCGAAGTGCCGCGCAGCGCGATCTACGGCATGATAGGCCCCAACGGCGCCGGAAAGACGACGGTCTTCAACCTCATGACCGGCATCATCCCGCCGACGAGCGGCAAGATCGTGTTCGATGGGCAGGACATCACGGGCAAACAGCCCCACGTGATCGCCAAGCTGGGCATCGCCCGCACCTTCCAGAACATCAAACTCTTCAATTCGCTCTCCGTGTTCAACAACGTACTGACCGTCGCGCAAGCCCAGGCCAACTACACCCTCTTTGAGAGCTTTTTCCGTCTGGGCCGCTGCATCCGGCAGGAGCGCGAAATGGCGGATTTCTCCATGGAGCTACTGAAACGCCTCAACCTCGAGAGCGTCGCCGACGTGTCCGCCGGAAACCTCGCCTACGGCATCCAGCGCCGGGTCGAGATCGCGCGCGCCCTCACCCTGCGTCCCAAGCTGCTCATCCTCGACGAACCCGCCGCCGGCATGAACGAGGACGAATCGATCGAGCTCGGCGAGATGATCGCCAAGATCCGCGACGACTTCGACCTGTCCGTGCTCGTCATCGACCACCACATGGACTTCATGATGAAGCTGTGCAAGAAGATAGCCGTGCTGAATTTCGGCAAGTCGGTCGCCTTCGGCACGCCGGACGAATTGCAGGAAGACCCGGCCGTCATCGAAGCGTATTTGGGGGTGGAAGAGGATGATTAAGGTCAACGACATCAGCTTTGCCTACGGCAAAATCCAGGCGCTGCGCGGCATTTCCTTCGAGGTGCAGGAAGGGGAGATCTGCTCGATCATCGGCGCGAACGGCAACGGCAAATCGACGCTGCTCAAGTGCGTTGCGGGCTTGCTGCACCCCCAAAAAGGCACGATCTCCTACAAGGGCGCCAAGCTCCCTTCGGCTGCGCATGCCGTCGTGCGCCAGGGCATTTCCCTCATTCCAGAGGGGCGCTGGGTCTTTCCACAGCTCTCCGTCCAAGACAACCTCAAGATCGGCGCCTACACGATCGACAGCCAGGCCGCCCACGCCAACATCATCAAGGTCTACGAGCGCTTTCCCAAACTCGAAATGCGCAAACACCAGCGCGCAGGCACGCTCTCGGGCGGCGAACAGCAGATGCTCGTCGTCGGGCGCGCACTGATGAGCAATCCCAAAGTGCTGCTCATGGACGAACCCTCCCTCGGCCTCGCGCCCAAGATCATCAACGAGATCTTCAAGATCATCAAAGAGATCAACCAGGACGGCGTGACGATACTCGTCGTCGAGCAGAACGCCAAAAAAGCCCTTTCGATCGCCGACAAGGCTTTCCTTCTCGAAACGGGCCGCATCGTCAAGTCGGGCACGGGCAAGCAGCTCGCCGACGACCCCGACGTCATCGCGACTTACCTCGGCGGCCGCAGCCGAACGGAGGTGGAAGCACATTGAGCGCCCACGACATGATCGCCCTTCTCGAGGGGCACCGCTCGATCCGCCGCTACCAGACCAGGCCGGTCGACGACGACACGCTCCTCACCATCGTCCGATGCGCGCAGATGGCGCCGACGTCCTGTCATTTCCAGGCCTACACCATCCTGCGCGTCAACGACGCCGCCAAGCGCGCCATGCTCGCCGACATCGCGGGCGGGCAGCGCTGGCTTCAGAACGCGCCGATCGTGCTGCTCTTTTGCGCCGACCTCTACCGCGCGTCGGCCTTTTATGAGGACATCGACCCGCGCCAGCTCCAGAATACCGAAGCCTACACCGTTGCCGTCATCGACGCTTCGCTCGCGGGGCAAAAGGCCCTGATCGCGGCACAGGCGCTCGGTCTCGGCGGCGTCATGGTGGGCGGCATCCGCAACAACCTGTCCGCCATCGCGAACGCCTTCCAGCTTCCGAAGCTTGTGCTGCCCGTCTTCGCGCTCTGCCTGGGCTATCCGGATGACCAGCCCGCGAAAAAGCCCCGCCTCCCGATGGACGCCGTGCTGAAAGAAGACGCCTATGTACACGTTTCGGACGACGCCCGCATCCAGGACTACAACCGCATCACCGAACGCTACTACCGCGAACGCGGCGCAAACGACGAAAAGCTGCGCTGGACCGAGCGCTGCGGCGAAAGCCTCATGGATTCCCATCGCGACAGCGTGGGCGCCTATGCGCGCGAAGCGGGCTTTTTGCAGCGAAACTGATGCGCCCCCAACCCGAACGGCAAACGCGCGACAGACCGATTGGAAGTGTCGCGCGTTTTTGATCGCGCGCAATGCACTTGGTCTGGACGGTCGGATTTGGTATCATAAGAACAGAACGGCCTTTGACTCTTTCGAGTGCCCGGCCGCAACGAAGTCAAGCGAGGCCAAAACGCATGAAACGCATCGCCGTCATCGCCAGCCACCTGGAATACGCCCACTACCTCCGCGCGAACCTCGAACGCTATTTCGGCGGTCATGCGGAGATCACGGCGTACTCGCTCCGCGACGTCGCGCAAATGGAATGGATTCCGGCCGAGTACGTCGCGGTATCCGCCTTTACCATCTTTCAACGGATGCAAAACAAGATCAGCAAAGATTCCGAGCTGATCAACATCAGCATCTCGCTCGACCGGGAAAACCTCAAGCAACTCGAATGCTTGCCCAAGGACACCCGCGCTTACCTCGTCAGCATCGATTACCGGCTCTGCATGCAGGTGATCATGCAGATCTACGAGCTCGGTTACCGCGACCTCGATCTCGTCGCCTATTATGGCGAAGGTAACCCCGATCCCTCCATCGAGATCGCGATCACGCCCAACGAGACGGCGATGATGCCGCCCGGGATCCGTCAGGTCATCAACATCGGCGAACGCATCATCGACGCGAACACCATCATCGAGATCGCCGACCGCCTGGGGATCCGCGACGTGTTCGCCGCCCGAACCGCGACCGAAGCCCGCATCAAATCGATCGTCAAAACGACCTGGGCCGAACGCCTCCTCGGCGAAAACGAGAGCCTGACCGAGCAGATCAACGTCTTGATCGGTCTGATCGACCAGGGAATCGTGATCACCGACGTCGCGGGCCGCATCTACATCTGCAACCAAAAAGCGCGCCACCTGCTCCGCAGCCGATCTGAGATCCTATCGGGCTTCAACGTCACAGAACTTTTGCCCGAGATCGACATCTATCGCCTGCAAGACAGCGAAGAAGAGGACATCATCACCATCGGCGGCAACACGTTGATCGTGTCGAGCACGCGGATCAAAGCCAGCCAAGAGATCCGCGGCAGCATCCTGACGCTGAGCGAGTTTCGCAAGGTCGAGGAAAAACAGCACCAGATCCGCACCCGTCTGAGCGGCTCGCTCCATACGGCGACCCACCACTTTTCCGACATCGTCGGCGTCAGCAGCAGCATCGCCTACACAATCGACACTGCCAAACGCATGGCGCGATCCGATTCGTCCGTGCTGATCACGGGCGAGAGCGGCACCGGCAAAGAAGTTTTCGCGCAGAGCATCCACAACCGTTCGACGCGCAAGGACTACAATTTCGTCGCCGTCAACTGCGCGGCCATACCCGAATCGCTGCTCGAAAGCGAAATGTTCGGCTACGAAGAAGGCGCCTTTACCGGCGCGCGCAAAGGCGGCAAGATCGGATACTTTGAGCTCGCCCACAACGGCACGATCTTCCTCGACGAAATCGCCGAAATGCCCATGCAGCTCCAGTCGAAGCTTTTGCGCGTCATCGAGGAAAAGCGCATGGCACGGGTCGGCTCCCACAGCTTGATCGACGTGGACATCCGCATCATCGCCGCGACGAACAAAGACATATTCGACTTGATCAACCGCAATCTCTTCCGCGAAGACCTCTACTACCGGCTGAATGTGCTGCCCCTGCGCCTGCCCAGCCTGCGCGAACGCAAAGAAGACATCCCGCTCTTGGCGGAACGTTTCATGCAGAATCTGGGCGCCAGCTTTCGCCTGGATCCGGACGCCATGCGCATGCTGATCGAGGCGAAATGGCGGGGCAACATCCGCGAGCTGCGCAACTTGGTCGAGTACCTGGAAAACCTGGGCAAAAGCGCGATCACCGAGCGTGACCTCGCGCTCGTCATGCACGACGAAAAGGCGCCCCCGACACAAACGCAGCCCCCAAGCCTTTCAGCCGATTCGCGCGAAGCCGAGCGGATCCGCCGTTTCTTGCACCAGCACGAAGCCAAGCGCGACCTATTGCGCTTCCTGCTGCACGAACTCGCCCACGCACCCACAGGGCACGCCTCGATGGGGCGCTATGCGCTTTTCGAGGCCGCTGAACGGCAAGGGCTGCCTTACTCCGAAAAGGAAGTGCGCACCGGCCTGCACCAACTGCGGGACGCGGCGTTTGTCGTCTCGAAGCGGGGGCGCGGCGGGAGCCGGCTGACGGAAAGCGGCATGCGCCTCTACCGGCAGATCGTCGATGCCTGAACACATAGCCATGCGCAGACAAAAACGTGCGTGTACTCCGCAAAGCACACGCACGTTTTTTGTGTTCGATCTCAACGTATACGGCGTTCGGCCGTGCCGGGGATGCCTAGGGCGCTGCGGTATTTTGCGATGGCGCGGCGGGACACGGCGATGTCCAGCGCAGCGAGCTGTTGCGCGATCGCGCTGTCGCTCAAGGGCTTGCGTTTGTCTTCCGCCGCGATCCATTCGCGGAGCAGCCGTTTGACACGCGCGTTCGACGTGTCGCCCTGCACGCGCGCGGGAAAGAGCAGTTTGAACGCGTACACGCGCTCCCCAAACTGAAAGTAGCGCCCCATGATCGCGCGGCTGATCGTCGAGGGGTGAAGCTCGAGCGCTTCGCCGACCTCGACGAGGGTCAAGGGCGCAGGCGCGGCGCCGTCCGTGAAGAAGGACGTCTGCCGTTCCGCCACGCAGGCCGCGACGCGAAGCAAGGTCGAGGCGCGCAGTTCGACACAGTTTCGCAGCGTTTGTGCGCGGCTGAGTTGCGCGCGGGCGAACGCGCGCAGCTCCCCGTTTGCGTTTCGCAAATAATCCTGGCTGGAAGTGCAGACGCGCGGGAGGGGTGGCTGGTTGATCAACGCCGCCACGATGCCGCATTCGACCACCGCAAAGCGAACGTCCGGCAGCGCGGGCGGCGCGGGTGGGTTGCGGTAGGCTTCGGCGGGGCGGGGGTTAAGGCTGCGGATGATCGCGGCAGCCTCGCGCACTTCGTCGAGCGAATGGCCGGTTGCGCTGGCGATCCGGTCGATCCGGTTCTGGGACAGATCGCGCAGGTGATCACGAACGATTCGCATGGCGCATGGGTTGGGAGATCCCGACGCGCGGAGCTGTATGAGCAAACATTCGCGCAGGGATCGCGCCGTTACGCCCACTGGTTCGAAGCCGCGCAAGATGCGCAGCACGCGTTTCACCTCATCCACCGAAACGCGCGCCGCCTGTGCGATCGCGCCCAAGGACTCGACAAGGTAGCCGCGATCGTCCAAACCCGCCACAATTTGCGCACCGACACGCAGCGAGACGGGATCGCGCTCCACTTCGCGCAACTGAAACAAAAGGTCTTCCGTCAGCGAAGTTCGGGTCGAGGCGGCCAATTTGTCGATAAAATCTTCGAGCGGCGCGCTGGGCTTCCAGGCTTCAGGCAATTCCACGAGTGGGTTTTCTTCCGTTTCACGCGCGATGGCTTCGTAAAGCGCATGAAGATCCATTTGCAGTACGTGAAGCGCCTGCAACATGTGTTGCGACAGCATCTGCCGAATCTGAAGGTCCTGGCGCGGTTGCAGCGATGCGTTCATGATGTGTTCCGTTTCGGTCGTAAGATGAAAAGGGACGAGATGGGATACCCCCATTGTAGCACGATCCGTCAAATATTCCAACGTTTCCATGGATTGCATCCCACGCATCCAGACGCTGCCACGCAAAACGAAGCAGGCAACAACCGTTGCCTGCTTCGTTTCATCATGCCATGGAAGTATTGTTGCCCTTGCCTCGATCGCAGCGCGATGCACGGCGGTGGGCGCGTCAACTAAAACAGAACCTGGAAGGGCGCGCGCGTGATGTCGCTCTCTTTGATGCCGAAGACCTCTTGGCTGTAGATGTCGATCTCCTGGCTCAGGCCCATGTAGGTGCCTGGATAGACCGATCCCGGTCCGCCCTGGGTGATGCAGGGGATGTAAAATTTACTTCCGCAGGCATCGCAAGCTTTGCGGACGGCTTTGCGACAGTCCTCCTGGGTCCAGCCATCGAAATCGACGGCTTTGTTGTCGATGCCGCCCATGAAGGAGATCTTGCCGCCGTACTTCTGGATCAGCTCGGGCACGTTGTTCGACTCCATGCAGCCCTGCCAAATGTCGATGCCCATCTCGATCATGGACGGAACGAGCGTGGCCGCGTAGCTGTCGGAGTGGTGGATGACGAGCTCGACGCCGTGATCATGGTAATAGTCATAGATCTTCTTATAGGGCTCGACGAAGAAATCGGCAAACATCTGCGGGCTGAGGAAGGTGCTTCTCTCAGTGCCCCAATCGTCGTGGTGGAAGAGGGCGTCTGGTTTCAGATGCGTGCAGATGCCCTCGGCCAGTTCGAGTTCCCAGTCGGTCAGGTAAGCGATGAGATCGTGCATCTCGTCGGGATTCGTGATGTAATACGTGAGCGCATTCGTGATCTCGCTGAGGTGGTGGGTCTGCTCGAAGAGGCCGGGCGCCACGAAGGTGGCTTTGTAGGCCTGCGTGCCGTCAACTGCGTCGTATTGCGCCTTGAAAGCCGCCCACTCTTCGTCGGAGAACTTCAGCGGGGGGGCTTTGACGTAATCGCGCCAGTGCTCAATGTCCTTGATGACGATCTTGTCGGGGGTGTGGACGGGGAACATACCCGGCGTGTTTTCGGGGAAGGAGTTGGTCACGCCCCACGCGTTGACGACGTTCGACATGCCCTTTTGCAGGAGGCCGTTGGAGTTCATGACATAAGGGTGAAAGAGCAGCGAAATGGCTTCATACTGGTTGACAAAACGTTCCGGCTTGCCTCCACGGATGGTCTCTTGCATGTTCTGTTTGGCTGTTAACATTTTGCGTAATCCCTCCGATACGAATATTCTGCACCGAATATTTAAAAAACTTGATTAATCTCACTGTAAGTTTGGAAAAACCATTCTCGATCGAGTCAGGTCGGTATAAGTGTGCCTGTGTTTTCACGCGTTTTCGGGTGAAGACAGATGTGCCGGATAAAAGCGGTCGCAGTGTGAATAAGCTCATTATATGCCATTTTCCAGCGCATCACAATAGATTCGCGGGAAAAAGGCATGCATCACGCGGAGCGATCAGAAGACGCAACTTTTGTCGACAATCCTGTAACGCTCGCTTCGCATCGGCATAGTATATATTACTCGCGAGCGACAAATTCCGACAAGGAGAAAAACGATGCCTGATCAACTGCTAAAAAACACAGCAACACTCGGCGGCACCTATAATGGCGGATCCTTTTTGCTCGATTCGAACGAAACCGAGACAGATTTCGTTTCCGGCCTTACGATTGTCAAGTCGGCCCCGGCTCTTTGGACCACTGGCAATTTGCTCTTTACGGTTACCGTGACCAACAATGCGGATTTCGAACTGACGGCTGCCCAGATCACCGACGCCATCGACACCACCATTGCAACGCTTGTCGACGACACCGTCCAGATCGACGGCGCCGACGTGCCTTACGGCTATGACTCGGGCTTGCTGACGGTCAATATCACAAGCCTTGCCGTGGGGCAGACGAAAATCCTCACGTTTCAAGTTGCGAAAGTGTAACAATCACTGGCGCACGCTGAAAAATCGGGCTGAATTACGCTCGAAGGAAATGTGTGTATACAGTCAAGTGACGTACGTCGAAAACGGCTGTTATGAACCGGATATCTGCCCTCCTTATACGGTGATCCTGCACATCTGCTGGTAGCAAATCACCGATCTAAGAAGGACAATCGTATCCACAGGGGTGAAACATTTGCATTGCAGCCGTTTCACCCCTATGTTTGCAAGACAGCCGCCTGCCATTTCGTGTGGCTCTCACCCTTGCGCTTGGTTCGCAAGGGTGCTTGATGTACATGAAACCTGTTCGGAAACCCCGTTCCAGCATCCTCTCATATTCCGCTCTGCGGCGTCAGCGCCTCCTCTATATGTCGTCGGTGATTCTTTGCATAACGAAATATGGGCGCGGAAATCAACCAGAAGCGGGTATCCGGACAGGTCTATTCTCTTTGTCATACTTCTTGTCCGGCGTTCGGCGAAGTGGTATGATGATAGTGTTACAGCAACGTACGCATCACTCCAAGCGTCGAAGCGACATGTCTGGCCCTTCTGAACGACCGTCGAAATTTTGGTTTGCTCCTGTGGGGGGAGCAAAAGCCTGAGCGGCCCTCGCCGTCTCGGGTATTTGTCATATTGTAGGGAGGAAGCAAGCAAGAGCGGAAAGGAAAAGCCATGGATGAAAAAAAGCGGTACAACCCGAGAGAGAACTTTCTCAAAGCGCTGCGTCATGAGCCGACCGACTACACCCCTGCGGGATTTGTGGACAACGTTTCGTGCGGCTTGCTCTTCGAGCCCGAACGCGGCCCCTTGGGCGGCGGCTACGACGGATTCGGCGTGCGTTGGGTCGCGCCTCACAGCGCGCTTGGCGGTGCCTTGCCCGCGCCGGGCGAGTTCCTGCTCGACGACGTGACCAAGTGGAAGGAAAAAGTCCAGATCCCCGATCTCAAGTCCGTCGACTGGGAAGGCATGGCCCGCATCGAATTGGCCAACGTCGATCGCGAAGCCTCTGTCGTCGAGGTCATCAACACAAACTGCGTCTTCGAACGCCTGGCTGCACTGATGGGCTTTGAAGAAGCGCTCGTGGCGATGTTCGAAGAACCCGATGCCGTCAACGACCTCTTCGCAGCGCTGATCGACTACAAGATCGAAACGGTCAAGTACTACGCCAAATACTACCAGCCCGACATTTTTACCTATTTCGACGACATCGCGACGGAACAGAACCTGTTCATGTCCCCCAAAACCTACCGCGAGCTGATCAAGCCCCACCACACCCGCCTCGTCCAAGCCATCAAAGACGAGGGGATCATTCCGGTGCAGCACACCTGCGGCAAAGCCGACACCATCATCCAGGACATCATCGAGACGGGCACCGCCGCTTGGAGCTCCGTGCAGCCGACGAACGACATCGAGGGCATCATCGAAAGGTATGGCGACGTCTTTACCCTGATCGGTGGCTACAACACCAACGGCGCGCCTGGGTTTTCGACGGCGACGGAAGAGGAGATCCGCGTCGAAACCCGCCGCTGCCTGGAACGCTACGGACGCTTCGGCAAGGGCTTTATCTTCGTCGGCATCGTCGTCATCGAGGGCGGTCCGGACGATTTCGACAAGATGTTCGACTCCATTCGGCCGATGCAGGACGAAATCATGAAAGAGCGCAGAGCGTTGGGCTACCCCGTCTAGCGGCTCTCCGCTGTCCGCAGGGGCGATCGCCCTCTTTGCGGCCAATCGCCCTGTGGATACAGGAGACCAGTCCGGAAACCCCATTCCGGCATCTATCCGGCAAATATTCCGTTCTGCCGCGTCAGCGCCTCCTAGCAGAATTTCTTCGATTATGCGTCGTCGGCGCTTCCTTGCATAACGAAAGATTTGCTCGGATACCTCCCGAAAGCGGGTTTCCGGACGGGTCTAGGCATCCGAAGAAAGGTGGACCCATCACTTGAACGAAAACAAGAACCCGACCTGTGACGCAAAAACATGTACCGGCGTACCGATCGCGGCGCCCTACACGCCATGAACGCCAAAACGGTGCTGCTGACCATCGCCGGTTTCGTGCTGCTGGGCATCGGCGCGATCGGCGTCGTGCTTCCCGTTTTGCCCACGACGCCATTTGTGCTGCTGGCTTCGGGCTGCTTTGCCGGCAATCCGAAAATGCGATCTTGGTTGATGCGAAACGCCTTTTTTCGCGAACACTTGACGAACTACCAACAACGCGTGGGACTGAAAAAGCGCACCGTCGCGATCAGCCTCGGCTTTTTGTGGACGACGTTGATCCTGTCCACGATCGCGCTCGGCACGCTTTGGGGCGGGCTTTTGCTCGCTTCGATCGGCACCGCCGTGAGCATCCATATCCTTTGCATGTCGCGCCCCAAACGGCGTTGAGAAGCACGTTTCGCGCCATGCGAAAACGGAGGCCATTCATGATCGTTGCGATGATTCAAATGCCGGTGGCGGACGACAAAGCGCGCAACCTCCGGTGCGCGGAAGCATACATCGCACAAGCGAAAAGCGCGGGCGCCGATCTGGCGGTCTTGCCCGAAATGTTCACCTGCCCTTATCTGGCATCGAATTTTCCGCACTACGCCGAAGAAGAAGGGGGCGAAAGCTGGCAGCGGATGGCAGAAGCCGCCGCCCAACACGGGATCACGCTTGTCGCCGGTTCCATGCCCGAACGCGACGAAGATGGTCGCGTCTACAACACGTCCTACGCCTTCGACCCACACGGAATACCGATCGCCAAGCATCGCAAAATGCACCTCTTTGACATCGACGTCACGGGCGGACAACGGTTCCGAGAGTCGGATACCCTCAGCCCCGGCAATGACGCAACGACCTTCGATACTCCCTTTGGTGTATTGGGCCTTTGCGTGTGCTACGACTTCCGTTTTCCCGAACTCTGCCGCCTCATGATCGACCGTGGCGCTGTTGCCATCGTCGTGCCGGGCGCGTTCAACATGACGACGGGCCCCGCGCATTGGGAGCTTTTGTTCCGATCCCGCGCGGTGGACAACCAGGTCTTCACAGTCGGCGTCGCGCCCGCACGGCAAAACGATGGCGTCTACGTGTCTTTTGCCAACTCGATCGCCGTCTCCCCTTGGGGGCGGGTTCTCGCCCGCATGGACGAACGGGAGGGAATGGCGCTAAGTCAGCTCGAACCCGCCGAAATCGAGCGGGTGCGTTCCGAGCTTCCGCTCTTGGCCCACAGGAGGCGCGACGTCTATGCCTGTGGCCCCGCAAACACCTAGATCTACACAAAAAGAACCGTGCTAGCACGGTTCTTTTGCAATCGATCGCGCTGGACGAGATTTTGCACGCTCGCGCGCCCGACACCCCTCGCAGCGCCGACCGGTTGTGGTATAATACGATCGCGGTGCGTACCTACGCATCGACGAAAGTTTGGGAGGCGAACACATGAAACAGCATCATTCAGCTTTCTTCATCGCCCTGTCGCTCACACTGGCGGTCTTGATGGCGCTGACGATGGCGGCGTGCGGGCCGAAGCAGGAGGCCGCGCAGGACGGAAAGCTCAAGGTCGCGCTCGTGTTGGCCGGTGGCCTGGGCGATCGTTCGTTCTACGACAGTGCGAACGAAGGCCTCGAAATGCTGAAGAAAGACTTTGGCGTCGAGGGCAAGGTGCTCGAATGCAAAGAGGACGATTCGCAGATCAAAGAGCAGATGCTCGCCGCCGCGCAGTGGGCGGACGTCATCGTACCGGTCGGCTGGCAGATGGGCGACGCGCTCGCTTCGACAGCGCCGGAATTCCCGGATAAGAAGTTCATTTATGTCGACGAAGGCATCGACGGCATCGACAACATCCTCAACATCAAATACAAACAGAACGAAGGCTCCTTCCTCGTCGGCTACATTGCGGGCAAAATGAGCCAGTCCGGCAAGGTCGGCGCGGTCGGCGGCGCGGATTCCGACGTGATCAACGACTTCATGACTGGCTACCGCGAAGGCGTCGCCTACGCCAATCCGTCCGCCACGGTCGAAGTGCTTTACACCGAGGACTACGAAGATCCTGCCAAAGGCAAAGAGACAGCCCTCGCGCTCTACGGAAAAGGCTGCGACATCGTGTTCGCCGTCGCGGGCAAAACGGGCGAAGGCGTCTTCGCTGCGGGCAAGGAACAAGGCAAGTACGCGATCGGCGTCGATTCCGACCAAAAGTACATCGATCCCGAAGTCATCATCTGCTCGATGATGAAGAAGGTCGGCCAATCCCTCTACGACGCGATCGGCGGCATGATCGACGGCTCGAAGCCCTACAAGGGCAACCAAACGATCTACGTCGGCTTTGGCGAGGACTGCATTGGCGTCGGCTACGGGGAAGCGAGCATGACGCAGCAGGTCTCGGACGAGCTCAAAAAAGAGGTCGACGACATCAAAGCCAAGATCGTCTCGGGGGAGATCAAGGTCGGGACGACAAGGTAGCACGGGGCTTCTTTCTTCTTGTACTTTTTTGAAAAAAGTACCAAAAAACTTCTGAACGCCTACGGCGTCCCCGGCATGGGCGGCGGCTTTCATGCCGCCCATGCCGTTGTTGTGTGTTGACGTAACTCGCTGCCACAGCAAGCCCCCTGATTCGCCCGAACGGAGTGAAGGGTGAAATAGTAAAGGCAAAAGTTTTTTGCGCAGCTTTTTTTCAAAAAAGCGCGTACCCAAAAGCGCGTACCCAAAAGCGCGTATCCCAAAAGAGGTGATTCGATGGAAGTGGCCGTTCGGTTCGAGGGCGTGTCGATGCGCTTCGACGAAGTGCTGGCGAACGACGACGTGACGCTTGAAATTCGAAAGGGAGAGGTCTTCGCGCTCGTCGGCGAAAACGGCGCCGGCAAGACGACGTTGATGAAGATCCTCTACGGTCTGCATAGTCCGACGTCTGGCAGTGTGACGGTGCAGGGGAAGCGCTTGGTGCAGCACAGTCCAGCGGAGTCTCTGGCGGCGGGCGTCGGCATGGTACACCAGCACTTCATGCTCGTGCCGAGCTTTAGCGTAGCGCAAAACGTCGTTTTGGGGCAGGAGCCGAAGGTGAGGGGTGTTTTTTTCGACCAGCACAAGGCGAGCGAGATCGTCGAGGGTTTGCGCGCGCGCTACGGTTTGCGCGTCGATCCAGCGGCGCGGGTGGAAGACCTGTCTTTGGGCGAGCAGCAGCGCGTCGAAATCCTCAAGGCGCTCCGGATGGGGGCGGATGTGCTCGTTTTGGACGAGCCGACAGCTGTGTTGACGCCCAAGGAGACAGAGGAACTGTTTGCTGTCATTCGCCGCATCGTCGAGGACGAAGGCATGACGGTGATCATCATCACGCACAAGCTCTACGAAGTCATGGCGGTGTCCGATCGCGTCGGCGTGATGCGGGCGGGAAAGCTGGTGGGCGTCGCGCAGACGTCCGACGTGAGCGAGGCAAAGCTCGCTTCGATGATGGTCGGACGGGAGATGATCTTCGCGCCGCTCGAACGGGCGGGGGCACTCGGCGACGAATGCCTCCGCGTCGAAGGCTTGGAAGCCGACGACAAGCGCGCTTATCCGGCGCTGCGGGGCGTGTCGTTTGGGCTGCGGCGCGGGGAAATTCTGGGGATCGCGGGCGTCGAGGGCAACGGGCAGAGCGAGCTCGTCGAGGTGTTGACGGGCTTGCGGCATGCTGCGTCGGGGCGCGTCGTGATCGCAGGCCAAGACTGCGTCGGCATGGACCCGGGGCAGATACGCGCACTTGGCGTCGCGCATGTGCCGGAAGACCGCATCGCGACCGGCCTCGCGATCGACGCCGGCGTGTCCGAAAACCTTCTGCTCGGGCGATCGTCGCAGCGGCGCTTCGCTGCTGGCGGAATCCAACTGCGATGGAAGGAAATTCGGGCGTTTGCGAAAGAACTGGCGCAGCGCTTCGATATCCGGTCGGCGGGGGTGGATGCGCCGGTTTCGTCGCTGTCGGGCGGCAACATGCAAAAGGTCGTCGTCGCGCGCGAGTTTTCCTTCGACGCGCCGCTCCTGATCGTCTCGCAACCCACCCGCGGCGTCGATATCGGCGCGAGCGCGGCCATCCACGAATTCATCGTCGAAAAACGAAACGCGGGCGCCGCCATCCTGCTGGTCAGCGCCGATCTGGACGAGGTATTCCGCTTGTCCGACCGCATCGTGACGATGTACGAGGGGCGGATTTCGGGCGAATTTGCGAAAGGCGAGTTCGATAAAGAGGCGGTCGGCCTCTGCATGGCGGGCGGGCGAAAGGAGGCGGCGTCGTGAAAGCAAGGGCGATCGCGAGATTGCAAAGCCTTTGGCGGGAACAGCGGGCGTACCTGGGATCGCTGCTCTTTAGCGTGAGCGCGGCGCTCGTGTTCGGGGCGGTTTTGATCGCGGTGACGGGCAAGAATCCCTTTGTCGCGTATGGCGCGTTGTTGCAGGGCGCGTTGGGCAGCGGGCGGGGCATCGGGAACGTTCTCAACCGCGCGGTACTGCTCTGCGTAACGGGCCTGGCGACGGCAATCGGCGCGCGGGCAGGCATCTTCAACGTCGGCGGCGAAGGGCAGCTTTACCTCGGGGCGTTGGCGGCGGCCCTGGTCGGCACGGCGCTCAAGGGCTTCTCGGCCTGGCTCGCGATGCCGCTTGCTTTTGCCGCAGCGATGATCGCGGGGGGCGCCTATGCCTGGATCCCCGGCGTGCTCAAAGTGAAGGGCAAGATCAACGAGGTGATCGTCTGTGTGATGCTCAATTCCGCGGCGATCTTCTTTTGCAGCTATTTGGTCAACGGGCCTCTGAAGTCGGTCGAAAGAGGCGTGTCGTCGGGCACAAACGCGATCGATCCGGCCTACAAATTCGCGCGTTTGATTCCGGCGAGCATGCTTACGACGAGCATCGTCTACGCGGCACTCATCGCTGTGGCGGTGTGGTACGTCATGCAAAAGACGAGCCTCGGCTACCAGATGAAAATGACGGGGCTTAACCCGCGCAACGCGCGCTATGGGGGACTGCATGCCGATCGGATCACGCTGGCTTCGATGGTGGTGTCGGGCATGCTCTGCGGGATCGCCGGACTCTTTCTCGTCTACGGCGATCGCGGGCGATTCGTCGACGGGATCAGCAAGGATTTGTATTTCGACGGCTTGCTCGTCGCGATGATCGCGCGGTACATGCCGCCGGGGATCGTGATGATCAGCCTCTTTTTCGGCATCCTCAAGGTCGGGTCGAATGCGATGGAGCTGTCAACCGGCATCTCGAGCGAGTTAATCATGGTCGTGCAATCGATCATCATTTTCTTCATGGCAGCACAGGAAGGCTGGAAAACGCGGCTGTCGGGCTGGGGCAAGCGGCGCCGATCGAAGGAGGAGAGAGGTGCAGAACATGCATGATGTCGTCAACGTACAGCTCTTTCAAAACACGCTGCGCACGGCGACGCCCATCATTCTGGCGGCATTGGGCGGCTCTTTGACCGAGAAGGCAGGCATCATGAACATCGGCATGGACGGCATGATCCTGCTGGGCGCGTTTTTCGGCGTGTTGGGAAGTTACACCTTTGCAAGCAGCCTGGCCGGGGTGTTGTTGGCCGTGCTCGTCGGCGTGCTGGTGGGGCTGTTTTTCGCGCTCTTTACGGTGCAGCTCAAGAGCGATGAGTTTATCATCGGCGTTGCGCTCAACCTCTTTGCGGCGGGTCTGACTGTCTTTTTGCTCCGGACGCTTTTCGGCGTCAAGGGGTCGTTTTCGAACCCCGGGATCGTCGGCTTGCCGGTATGGCGCATTCCGTTTTTGGAGGGCATACCGGTGATCGGGCCCCTCCTGAGCGGGCATTCGATCTTTGTGTATCTGAGCTGGGTGCTCGTCGCGGTCTTTTATGCTTTTTTGTTTCATACGCCGCAAGGTTTTTGGCTGCGGGCGTCGGGCGAACACGCGGCGGCCCTGCGCGCGGCGGGGCGGAGTCCGGTGCGGATGAAGTACGTGGCTTCGGTGCTGTGCGGGGTGTTGTGCGCATTTGCGGGGGCGCATCTGTCGCTTGGCTATCTCACGCTCTTTTCCGAAAACATGAGCGCCAGCCGCGGTTACATCGCGTTTGCCTGCGTGATCTTCGGAAAAGCGAATCCGCCCAAGGTGTTCTTTGCGGCACTGCTCTTCGGCTTTTTTGACGCGCTGGGGCTGCGGCTCCAGTCGGTGGGCGTTGCTTCCCAGCTCACGAGCATCATCCCCTACCTCGCAACGGTCGTCTTCTTGCTCGCGTTTGGCCTTCGATTCAAAGGACGTCGCAAAGGCAAGCGTGGGCATACCCTGTAAAAGGGCAGAAGAGGGGAGTACCCGCTTTCGATGGGTGTTTGCGAGAAGTGAACGGCATAACGGCTCCGTTGTGCCGTTTTTTTGTGGCGAAGGCAATCGGGCACCGACCAAAACACCTGTCGGGGCAGGGGCGCATGTTTCGGAAACGATGCATACCATTCTGCGTTTCGTCATTTTTGGGATATAATCGTTGGTATTTTTAACCTCTCAAGAATGATCATGACAAAATACGCGATTGCGCGCATGCTTTTAGCGATACAATAAGTTCAATATTCTATCAAATACTTCAAATAAATTGGATGCGATACCATGTTTCAAGGCGCTTTGTTTACAGCGTCGTTTTTTTGTATCTCTTTAGAAACCACGGCGCGAACACCCGAGAGATGCAAAACATATATTGAGGTGTAGGAACAATGACCTCTGCAAAGAAAGGACAAGACAATGGAAAATATGACGTTTGAGGGCAATTGTGATCCCAAATGCGGCGATTGCGACTGCGAACGCGACATGGATTGCTGTTGCTGCTGTTGCTGCCGAGGGCCGCGGGGACCTCGCGGCTGCCCGGGGCCGCCAGGTGAACCCGGACCGGCAGGCCCAGAAGGCCCGATGGGTCCCGCTGGCCCGGTCGGTCCGCAGGGAACGCCTGGCCCGATGGGTCCGCAGGGGCCGCAAGGTGAGATCGGTGCGGTTGGTCCGGCAGGCCCGCAGGGACCGCCAGGTGAAGCTGGTCCCATGGGTCCGACAGGCCCGGCAGGTCCGCAGGGCATCCAAGGCGAACCCGGTGCCATGGGTCCGACCGGCCCGGCAGGCCCGGCGGGTCCGCAGGGCATCCAAGGCGAAACTGGCCCGACTGGCCCGGTAGGTCCGGCGGGCCCGCAGGGTCTCCCGGGTCAAACCGGCCCGATGGGTCCCTCAGGACCACAGGGCATCCAGGGCGAAACCGGCCCGGTGGGTCCCGCCGGCCCGCAGGGCGCGCCAGGTGTCGCCGGCCCGATGGGACCCGCCGGTCCGCAGGGCATCCCAGGCGAAACCGGCCCGATGGGTCCCGCCGGTCCGCAAGGGGCAACCGGCGAAAGAGGACCGCAAGGAACAGAAGGCCCGCAAGGTCCACAAGGGATTGAAGGCCCGCAAGGCCCGCAAGGCATCGCAGGCCCGCAAGGCCCCGCGGGCATTGCAGGCCCGATGGGTCCCCAAGGGATCGAGGGTCCGCAAGGCCCCCAAGGGATCGAAGGCCCGATTGGCCCTTTGGGTCCGCAAGGCCCTGTGGGACCCCAAGGTCCTGCTGGCGCCGATGCGGTGAGCATGATTCCCTATGCCACTGGTACGCCGATTCCCGTCTATATGGATCCCAACCAACACCCGTATTCGCTGGGGTTCGGCCTCCATGGCGAGTACCCGCATCCCCTGATCGGTGGGGAACTGGAAGTCACCCACGGTTTGCTACACGCGTTCCCGTTCTATATCGCCCGCGACGCGGTGGTGACCGACATCGGCATGTCGATGATTATAATGGAAACGATAGAATTGGGCACGGCTTCGGCCAACATGTATGCACAGTTGTTCTACAAGCGGCAATTCGGCAATTTCATCGCCATTCCCGAAACGAAGGTTGTGTTGACGCCCACGGTGACGGGCAGCATCATCCAGGGACAACTGTTTGAAAAGATGGTCAACAACCTGAACGTCCCTGTGGCGGCGGGCAGCAGACTCCTGCTCATCATCCACAAGGATGTCATCCAGGCAAATGAATCCATGAGCTTCGTTGCGATGATGGGCGGAAGTGTCTACTTCAAGCATCCGTAAGCCGACGAAGCTGCCGAGCGTTGTCACTTCTGCTTGATTCCGGTTCAACCAAGGCGATCTGGCTTCGAGACTGTCATCAAAATCGAAACCGCCCACACCCCTCAGTCGAGGGGGATGGGCGGTTTCTGGCGGTGTCGCAAGGATGGATGGACAAGGAGGCTCGTTGTAAGGCGTTGCCGGTACGTGGCCTTTACTTGTAGTTCGGGCCATTCCAATACAGGGGAGAGCGGACTTCCGCGATGCTGGGGAGAGTGACGCCTTCGAGCGCCCAGGACTTAAACTCTTCCATGCCGGTGCGGTCGACGATGTAGCCAACGTGCTCTTTGCCGCCGGGCGCATCGCGATCGATGTAGCGTTCGACGTATTTATACGTATTGAGTATGATGCGGACGATGCTGTCCTCATCGATCCACTTGACGAAATCTTCGCCGAGGCGCGGGTTGCGCTTGCCGGTGCGTCCCATGATTGTGAGGCGGTAGTATTTTTCGCGGCTTCGCGTCCAGGCCGACATGGGGCAGTTCAGCACGCACTCGCCGCAGCCGATGCACTTTTCCGCATTGCGCTGCGGACGAAAGCGGACGGTTTGCAGCGCCTCGACCGACTTTTTCCGGCAGTACTTCACGCAAGCGCCGCAATCCACGCAGCGTTCCGCTTCGAACTGGGGGAGGGTCATGCCGATGATGCCGAAGTCGTGCATGCGAACCTTGGCGCAGTCGTTAGGACAACCTGTCAGCGCGATCTTAAAATGGAGATCGTTCGGAAAGATGGCTTTCTCGATGCGCTTGGCAAATGCCGTCGTGTCGTAGCAGGCGTAGGGGCAGACGCGGTTGCCGATGCAGGCGGTGACGTTGCGCGTGCCCGAGGCTGGATAGCCGGTTCCGGGCGCTTCCTGGTTGATCTCCAAGCCTTCGATGACGGGCTGGAGCAGGGCGTTCACTTCGGGCATCTTGTCGAAGGAGATGTCGGGGATCTCGAAGCCCTGGCGCGCCGTGATGTGCAACGTGCCGTTGCCGAAGCGCTCTGCGATGTCTTGCAGGATCGGGAGGTATTTTGCGTCGATGTGGCCACCCGGTACGCGGACGCGCGAAGCGGTGAGGCCTCGTTGTTTCGTGACGCGGAAGGCGTTTTTCTTGAGCTTTTTGGTGTTGATATCCATGATCATCCCCCTAATCCGTCAGGTCGCAAGCTTCGGAGAAGCGGTAGACCGGTCCGTCGAGGCAGACATAGCTCTCGTTGATCCGGCAATGGCCGCATTTCCCCAGGCCGCAGCACATGCGCCTTTCGTAGGAAATCCAGATCTGTTCGCGCGTCAGGCCGCGATCGAGCAGCGCCTTTGTCGCAAAGCGCATCATCGCGGGCGGGCCGACGACGATGGCCGCCGCGTTTTCGATGCGGTCGAAGGTCAGATCCGGGATGTATTGCGTGACCAAGCCCTGGCGCAGGGATTCGTCGCCGCAGGTGTCGTCGAAGGTGAGGATGACGGGGAAGTCGGCATCCCAGCGCGCGAAATCGTCGCGGAAGAGCATGTCTTTGGGGGTCTTAAAGCCCGCGATCAGGCAAAGCGAGCGGAGTTCGCTGAGATGCTGGCCAAAGTGATCGACGACGCCCCGCACGGGCGATACCCCGGTTCCGCCAGCCACGACGACGAGTTCTTTGCCCCGGTATGCTTCCAGGTCAAAGCCGTTGCCGTAAGGCCCGCGGATCAAGAGGCTTTCGCCTGCATAGCGCTCGAAGACCTCGTTCGTGACTTTGCCGACGCGACGGATGGTCAGGTCGATGCTGCCGTCGCCGATGCCGCTGACCGATATGGGCGCTTCGCCGAACATCGGGATGCTGACTTCAAAGAACTGCCCGGGCTTGACATCCCCCAGGTAGCGCATGCGAAAGGTGTATTCGATCTCGGTGTGGCGGATGACGTCGCTGATTTCGCTGGCAAACGGAATGTACTCATTTCGCGTCATGGCGGTTCACCTCCTCGGCGGCGGCGGAAAGCTTGTTGAGGCAAGCAGAGAAGGAAATGTACTCAGGACAAACGTCGTCGCAGCGCCCGCAACCGACGCACATGTGGTAGCCGTTTCTTTTGGTGAAGTCGCGCACCTTGTGCATGACTTTGTAGCGCATGCGCTGGCCGTTTTTGGGGCGATAGCAGCCCCCGCCCGCCACGTTTGTGAATCCGTCGACCATGCAGGAGGCCCAAACGCGGCGCCTTTCGCCTACGCGGCCGTTTTCCTCGTAAAACATGTCCTGCATGGTGTTGCAGGTGCAGGTCGGGCAGGAGAAATTGCAGCGCCCGCAGTTGATGCAGCGCGCGTCGTATTCGTCCCAGATCGGCGAGGCATTGAGCGCCGGCGTCAGATCGGCCGGTATCGAGACGCGCACGGCGTTTTCCGCTGCAAACGAGGGGATGTAATCCACGCGTTCGGTTTCGAGCTCGCCCAGCAGGGCTTCCCATGCCGGATCCTTACAGTCGAATCGATAACCGTCGTCGCATAGCTCGATCGCCGCGTCGTAGCTGTCGCAGCGGTTCGTGCCCATGCTGGCGCAAAAGCAGTTGTCAAAGGATTGCGGGCAGCCGATCAGGATGAACTTGGCGTTGTCCCGAATGCGCGCGTAGTAGGAATCGGGAAAAGCGATGCGAAGGTAGACTTCGTCGAGACGCTTCACGGCATGGAGATCGCAGCTGCGCAAAAAGACGATGGCGTGTTTGGCAGGCGGGTCGGATTCCTTGACGTAGTTTTCGGTAAAGTAGAACAGCGTCTGCGAAATAGGGAGAAGCGCCTCCTTGAAGGATTGCGCGGACTTGCGGTCGAATGCGATCTCGCCCACCGATTCGATCGGTCCGTAGCGGACGAGATCCGCGTCGGAGAACGCCGCCCCGTCGGGAAAGCACTTGGGGGCGAAGAGCACGGCGTCTTGTCGAAGCGTTGCGAAAAGCGCATCGACCGCGCCCCTGGACATGCGATAAGCCATGATTTAGCCTTCCTTCCGTCTCGAAATCAGGTGGTAGGGCAACGCGACACAGACGATCCCGCCCAGCATGTTGCCGAAGGTTACGAAGAGGATGTTGTAGAAGTAGCCGCCCAGACTGACCGCGGCTTCCTGCGGCGCGAGAAGGGCGATGCTCAGGAGCGTCATGTTGGCGATGCTGTGTTCAAAACCGGTCGTGATGAAGGCATAGAGGCACCAGAATACCATAATGAGCTTTCCACTCTCGGACTTGCAACGGAAGGAGCACCAAACCGCCAAGCAGACGAGTGCGTTGCAGAGAAAGGCGCGCACGAGCATGGGTAGCAGTGGAAGGCTCATCTTGGCCGCAGCTGCCGTTGCGATGAATTCGCCGACGGGACCTTTGGTCAAGCCGGACGCCTGGAAGAGCAGTGCCAGGAGGATGGAACCCGCCCAGTTGCCGATGTAGCAGAGAATCCATACGCGCAATACTTCCGCGGGCGCGACCGCCCGCCCCAACGCCCCCGCCGTCATGACGAAGTTGTTTCCAGTAAAGAGCTCCGACCCCGCCATGATGACCAAACTGAGCGCGATCCCGAAGGATGCACCCATCACGATCTTCGCGTGGGGCTGGCCTGTCAGGAGTCCCCCGATCGTGAAGGCCAGAAGGACGCCAAAGCCGACGAATACGCCGGCCAGCATGGACGAAACAAAGTAGCCCGCCGGATTCGTGCGCGCAAACGCGCTCTTACTCTGTGCCGCTTTGCCCACTGCCAAATAATCCTCTGTGTACATCAAAGCACCTCCCAATGTTTGTGTTTGTCTTAACAATAGCAAAAGGGATTGCGGTTTGCCGTGATCTTGATCACGGTTGATGATCAATTTTTGACGGGAATACAGACACGGAAAAAATTCGTATGTAGGACGTGTTTCATCAATCGACGCGCTTGAAGTAGTCGCTCAGTTTCTGTCTGTCCGGAATGAAGATGCGCCCGTCGAGCTGCCGCACGAGCCCCTCCGACTTCAGGGCGTGCAGCTGACGCGACACGGTTTCCCGCTTGGCCCCCAGCATGTCGGCCAGGTAAGTGACGGACAGATCGAAGTCGATGAGGGTGCCGCCTTCGTGCGGCCTGCCGTTGTCCGCCGACAGCTTCCACAGTTTGGCGGCCAACCGCTTGTCGCCGCGGATGGAAGCAGGTGTGTTTTTCAGTTGGCGGTAAAGCCTGCGCACCTTTTTCGCCATGGAATCGAGTATGGCTTTGGTCAGCGCAAAGTCATGCTCCATCACGCGCATCAACTCGTGTGCCGGAAGCTGCAACAGGACGGAATCCTCGATGACCTCGCAACTGGTGGCGGCGGGCAAACCGTTGAGGACATCCTCGTTTAGCGTTTCGCCGGGGCCGTAGAGGAAAATGACTTTCTTTTCGCCGTTCGCGTTCTCTTTGAACAGCGCAACGCGCCCCGAAACGACGGTGTACAAGGAGCGAACGAGCTCTTTGTCTGTGTAGAGCAGCGCGTCCTTGGGGAAGGGGCGCAGGTGCGACGAGGCGGCAAGCGCCGCCAGAGATGCCGCATTTGCCTGGGAAAACAACTGGGCGCGGGTGAGCGATTCGATTGTGCTGATCTTCATGGCATTTCCTCGGTTTGGGTTGGTCATGTCCGAACCGGCGTATTGCGGTAACGCGCTGCCTTACAGCAATCCTATAACGATTGGCGCTTCGATGCAAGTGCATGAGTCGCACGCAATTGCGCCAACTTTCGGTTGTATCCGAAAACGCCGTCAAAAAAGCCCTGTTCCCAGATCGAACAGGGCTTTCGCAAGGCGATGGATCGCTTACAGCAGCGCTTCCATGGCCAGTGCCGGATGCTTCTTTTCTTCGAGGAAGGGGAGTATCTCCTCGACCGTCGTGCCGATCGTCTCGTCAGCGATCTGATCGACGAAGCCTTCTCCCAGGCCCTCTTCGACGCAGCGCGCTTTGAAGTCATCGCCGAGGAAATCTTTCAGCGACTTGGGCATCCAGATCACGCGGGCGAGGCCGCCGTCGGCCTTGATGAATTTCTTGCTGTTGAGGTAACTGCGTCCCACGCCCATGAAGCCGGGGCTCTGGACGCCACCGCCGACCGTGCCCGCCAGCGTTGAAAAGCTCATGCCGCAGGGGGTCTGGCCGGTATGTTCGCGCGTCGTGACCATCAGGCCGTTCGCTTCGGGCACGATGGCGAGTATGGCCTCAAAGCAGCCGCAGCTCGTCATGGGCATCTGCATGAAGGAGTAGAGCGCGACCTCCTCGACCGAGCCGTTGGTCGCGCGTTTGATGAAATCGTTCACCGCTTCCCAGCGACCGGACGCGGCGTCGAGTTCGCCGTCCTTGGGGATGGGCTGGTTGGGGCCGGTCGGCGTGATCTCGTGGGAGGCTTTGGCGTCGAGCCAGCTCACGGCACCGCAGAGGCCGACGCGTTCGGGCGAGACGACGCAGCAGTGGTTGGGCGCAAAGGACTGGCAAAGCGTGCAGCTATAGAGCGCTTCGACGTTTTCGTCCGTCAAGGTGCGCATGCGGGCATCGCGCTTGGCGTAGACGGCCTTGGCTTTTTCATGCTGTGCGCTCACTTCGCTGGGGTCGGTGTAGAGGACGACCTCGACGCGATCGACGATCGAGGGAAATTCGTTTTTGAACTTGGCGATCAGGATCCTGCCGAGGTGCTCGAAGCGGAAGCCCTTGGCGACGGCTTCTTTGCTGATGCGCATCCAGTTGATGTCGCGCTGGGCGACGTGCCAAAGCCCTTCGCCGTAGTTGACGAAGTAGTGAATGCGGCGCTCGAGGACGCCTTCGAAGTCTTCCTGCATTTTGCGGCCGTAGATCTTGACGACGAGGCCGAACGGTACTTTGTCGCCCTCTTGGAAGCCGTCGAGTTCCGGTCCGACGACGGTGATCCGACCGTCCTCGATCGCCCCTTCGTCGACCATCTGGACGAGCTCGAACGCTTCGGAGCGGCCGCCGCCCATCTCGACGAAGGTATCGGCCTTGCGGATCGTCTCGCCCTCGAAGGCAGGGCCGATCGTGACCGGCACGTCGATGTCGAGTATCTTGATCTTGATGCTGCGCATTTCGAGCGCCTTCACGACCATTTTGTGGTAGTCCGTCTCGGTGACGAAGAGGTCGGGGATTTGCAGCTCGCCCAGCTCGACGTCGGTGAGCACGGGATAGCCCAGGCAAGTGCACGCAAACGCCGCCGAAATGCGGATCGCGTCTTGCTCGCCCAATGCGAGCACAAAGGCGGGCACGCGCTTTTGCTGGTAGGCGACGTGGCCGGCGAGGTCGCCCGGCTTGACGTTGCCAAAGGCAAGCCCGGCACGGAAGGCGAAGTTGGCTGCGTGGACGATCTGCGTGAAGTGGCCGAGGGGCACCGTCAGGTACTCGGGGCCGACTTTGACGTTTTCCTGGGCGAGTTGTTCGATGATGCCATCGACGAGCAGGATCAAAAGCCCCTTGCTTTGCAGATCGCGCACGAGCGCGGCGGCTTCGGCACCGGTGCGGGCCTGTCCGACGAGCACAGCAACGCCCGGGATCGTGCCGTCGACGAGGGCGATGCCGGCCGAGCGCAGTACGGAATCGGGGATGAAGCCTGTGTATGGCGTCCCCGCGAAGGGCATCGCGCCGTTGAGGTAGCCGAGTGCTTCGATCATTTCGGCGGCGTAGACGGTGACGACGCCGTTGTGCATGGCGCTTTCCAGCGTATCGCCCTCCTTGAGGAAGAGCCCGCCGACTGTATCCAATATGGGCAGAAGATCGCCAAGTGTTTTGACGTCATTTCCGGTCAGCGCGAAGATCGAGGGGAGACGGTATGCGGTCTCCGGGTAGCCGACCGGACAATCGGCCCCGAACTGGTCGATTGCGCCCTGAATGGCGCCGCGCGCAGCGTTGGAAGCGGCGAGCGCCCCTTCATACGATAGCTTGAACAGTGGGTTGGACATACGCTGGTTCCTTTCTGCAGTCGAGGACGGGCGATCGAAGCGGGTTTCGCTTCAGAAATCGCAAACAAAAGGACATGCCTGGTCGATCATAACACCAAAATTAGCCTCTGCAAAGTGTTTTTTACATTTGCAAAGGGGAGTGGAAGGAACGCTTGCAACGCCTATGGTGGGATATGAACACATGTGCATGCGGGAAATGCATCATTTACAAAGTGAAGCGTATGATCTGCAAAATCTATCGGGCAAGCCCATGTTAAAATGAAGCAACAGCGCGCTAATCTAGAGGATCCACCTTCATCCCTTTGTGATTTTGTGAGGTGATACCATGGGCAATCGAGTTGAGTTTCTCTACCTGCAACAGGAAGATTGTGTGACGGCCGGCGGCTACGACATGGCCGGCACCATGCAGGCGGTGGAACGTTCATTTTACTTGCACGGCAAGGGCGATTTCATCCAGCCCGGCAAACCCGTGATCCGCTGGGGTGGCCCCGAGACGGAAGAGACGACCGGACGCATCATGTCCATGCCGAGCTTTCTCGGCGGCAAGGACTACGACGATGAACTGAAGCAGGGCGGCATGCTGGGCATGGTCAATACGTCCGGCATTAAATTTATCCCCGCCCGGCCGAGCAACCCCGAAAAGTACGGCCTGCCCCGCGCCAACGCCGTGATCATCATTGTCGATTCCGAAACGCTCATGCCGGTTTGCATCATGGACGGGACGCTCGTCTCGGCGATGCGCACGGGCGGTGCTTCGGGCGTCGCGGCCAAGTACCTCGCCAATCCCGATTCCAAGCTCATGGGCTTGGTCGGAGCGAGCGTGCAGGGCATCACGCAGCTCAAGGCGATCAAGCTGGGCGTGCCGTCGCTCGAACGCTGCAAGGTGTTCGACATCAACGCCGATCGCGTCGCGAGCTTCATCGAGCGCGTCAAGGACGAAGTCGACATCGAGCTCGTCGCGGTCGAGAGCGCAAAAGAGGCCTTCGTCGACAGCGACGTCATCTCGACGGCCACGATCGCCAAGGAACCCTATGTCGACGGCGCGTGGTACAAAAAAGGCGCTTTCCACGCGGAGATCTCCTTCTGGGATACGCCGGCGGAAGCGCTGAAGTATGTCGATTTTGTCGTCGTCGATGACTGGTACCAGGTCAACCACCACGGTGTGGACGTCTCCTGCCGCGCCGTCAAAGAGGGCTTCATCCCCGAATCGAAGATTCGCGGCAACCTCGGCGAGATCCTCGTCGGCGACAAGCCAGGACGGCAAAGCCCCGACGAGATCGTGTTCTTTAACCCGATCGGCCTGGGCATCCACGACCTGTCTGAGGCCTACCGCGTCTACGAAAACGCCAAGGCGATGGGCATCGGCAAAACGCTGCCCCTGTGGGAAAATTCCATCCTGTAACGAAGCCCGTTCAACGCCATCAAAGCGAGCTTTTGCGGTTGGTCTTGCGGAAATCCGAAGACGACATCGCGAAAGCCCGTTTGAATTGGCGGCAGTAGTTCGATACGTCGTTGAATCCCGACCGCAGGGCAACTTCCGCAACGCCCAGATTCGTGTGGATTAAGAGCGACTTGGAGTGGTTGAGGCGCAGGTGGTTGAGGTATTCGCCAAAGGTCGTGCCGGTGATGTTCTTAAACAGCTTGCAAAACTGCGTGCGCGACACAAAGGCACGCTTCGCGATCTCGTCGAGTTTGAGATCCTGCGTGAAGTGCGTGTCGATGTAGGCGATGCTCTCGCGGACGGCTACGTCATAGAGCCCGCAGTCCATGTCCCGCATGTCGGCCTGGGTCTTGCAGTATTGGCGGGCGATGATGACGAGGAGCTTCAGCAGCTCGCCCCGAATGTAGGTCAGGTAGCCAATGTGTTTCCCCTCGTATTCGCGCAGCATCGCGTTGAGCAGCGCACAAACCTCCGCCTGCTGGGTGCGAAGGGAAATGCTGCATTGCGGATAGACATTTTTGTCGGCGACGTCGGCGGTGAGGAGGTGATTGAGGAAGTTACAAAACTGGCATTGGCTGCGAAAGTCGAACGAAATAAAGTCGGGCGACACGCAGATCGATGTATAGAGTACGTCCTCAGTCAAGAGCATGAGCTGATGGTAAAACCACGGAGGCAGGATGAAAATGTCCCCTGTGGCCAAAAAGCCCTGCGTGATGAAATTCCCCGCGTTGTCCTGCACCGTGTGTCGCATGCAACCTCGGTGTATGTAGTAGACCTGGATGAAATTGTGCGTATGCAGCACGGTCGTCGCATCGCGGTAGTCGTAGGTTTCAATGTGAAAGCATGCGTCGCCGCCGACGTGCTCAAGTTCCCACAAATGGTTCGGAATCTTTGCGAATTCTCTCCAACTCGCGTCCATCGCACACGCCCCTCTCCATATTGTTCAATTATATAACATTCTACCAAAAAGATGACGAATTGGCAAGTCTGAATTCGCAAGACATCCTACGAAAAGGAGGTCATGACATGGAATTTGGTCCTTATAATATGATGATGGATTTTGCCCTGATCTCGATCCTGCTCTTTATCTCACAGTTTTTACGGGCAAAAGTCAAGTTCATTCAGAACCTTTATCTGCCTTCCTCGCTGATGGCGGGCTTCCTGGGTCTCTTCCTCGGTCCGCAGTTTCTCAAACTGCTACCCTTCAGCGAAAAAATGTCCGGCTACCCCTACATGCTGATCGTCTTCCTGTTTGCCAGCCTCTTCATCGGCAGCTCGGAGAGGACGTCCGTCAAAAAGGTACTGAACAAAGTCGGCGACACCTTCACGCTCAACCTCGCCATCGAGATCGGCCAGTTCGGTCTGGCGATGTGCGTCGGTGCCCTCCTGCTCAAGGCGCTCTATCCCAACCTCAACGAAGCGTTCGCCCTCATGATGCCGGCGGGCTTCGTCGGCGGTCACGGCTACGCGGCTGCCATCGGCGGCACGATCGAAAAGGGCGGATGGGCAGAAGCGGTCACCGTCGGCCAGACCTTCGCGACGATCGGCCTGTTGACCGGCGTCATCGGCGGCATGATCTGCATCAACTTCGCCGTCCGCAAAGGCGCCACCCGCTTCATCAAGACCATGAACCAGCTCCCCGAATCCATGCGCACCGGTCTCGTCCCCGAAGCCGAACAGGAATCGCTCGGCAAGGCGACCACCAACCCCATGGCGATCGAAACGCTGACTTGGCACTGTGTGCTGATCTTGATTGCGATGGCAGGCGGCTACTACGGCACAAACGCTTTGCAAGCGCGCGTACCCGCTTCGTTCACCATCCCGATGATGAGCATCGCGATGATCGCGGGTGTCATCCTCCAGTTCGTCCTCAAGCTGCTCCGGCTCGACAAGTACGTCGACAAGCAGATCATCACGCGGATCGGCAGTTCTTCGACCGACTACCTCGTGGCGTTTGGCGTCGCGACGATCAAGATTTCGGTCGTCATGCAGTACGCTGTCCCGATCCTGATCATGGCGCTGATCGGCCTTTGCTCGGTGCTGACCTATCTCTTTATCGTCTCGCGCAAGCTCTTCCACAACTTCTGGTTCGAGCGCGGTATCTTCATCTTCGGCTGGGCGACCGGCGTCGTGGCGATCGGCGTCACGCTGCTGCGCGTCGTCGACCCCGACTTCCGCAGCAAAACCCTCGAAGACTACGGCATGGCCTATACGATCATCTGCTTCATCGAAGTCGGTATCGTCTCGATCGCGCCGATGATGGTCATGCAGCACGTGGGCATCGTCGCGGGCGCCATCATGCTGGCGATCGCGCTGGCCCTGATCTTCATCACCGCCAAGGTCTACGGCGTCAACAAACAAAAAATGGACGAACTGCGCCCCGGCGAAAAGGAAGCCATGGAAGGTTAATCATTCCGCGCAACCGTCTAGCGACCAATGAAGGAGGCTGAACGACATGAGAATGGACATGAAGGCCCTGTCCCAGGGGCAGGTCGAATCCATCGCCGAACACGTTGAAAATCTGCTCGAAACGCATGGCATCGCGATCAAGGACCCTGAAGTCTGCGACTTCTTCGCGCAAAAAGGCGCAAGTGTCGATGGCGAAACTGTGCGTATCCCGAAGCAGATGCTCCGCGATGCCATCGCGAGCGTTCCCGAAAGCTTTACGCTGCACGCCCGCAATCCGGAGAAAACCGTCAAGGTCGGCATCGGCAATCCGCCGTTGATCAACGGCTGCTCCGGCATGTCCTACATCCAGGACGCCGACGGCACCCGTCGCCGCGGCAAGGTCGAGGACCAGATCAAGATGGTGAAGCTCGCCCACACGAGCGAAGTCATGGGCGTGTCGAACGCCGGCATCCTCTATCCGACCGACGGCATCGATCCATCCGATGCCAAATATCTCCAGATGATCAACGCCATGACCTACAGCGACAAACCCTTCTTTGCACAGGGCATGGACGGCGAGTTTGCCCGCATCGCCATCGACCTCGCTCGCATCGCGACAGGCGTGACGGACGATCGCTGCGTCGCGATGAGTGTCGTCAACAGCTTGTCCCCCATGGCGTGGGACAAAAAGATGCTCAGCATGATCAAAGGCTATGCGACCGAAGGCCAGCCGATCAACATCTCTTGCAGCAGCATGGTCGGCGCGACCGCACCGGTCACGCTCTCGGCCACGCTCGTGATCACGACGGCCGAAGCGCTCGCCGGCGTCGTCTACGCCCAGCTGATCAACCCCGGCACCCCCGTCGTTTTCGGCAACTTCTCGGGCGTCATGAACATGCAACACATGTGCATGTCCTACGCCGCGCCGGAGTTCTCGATGATCTGCGCGGCTGGTGCCCAGCTCGCCAGCTATTACAAGATGCCCTTCCGCGGCGGCGGCGCCATGACCGACGCCAAGGTCACCAACTTCCAGTGCGGTTCGGAATCGGCCGTCCAGATGATGGTCGCGCTTAACTGTGACGTCCACTACATGCACCAGTCGATCGGCACGTTGGACGCCATCCTCGCGTGCAGCGCCGAAAAATTTGTCATGGACGAGGAGATCGTCGCCCGCATCCGCCGCATGCAGCGCGACATCGGCGACGTCACGAGCGAAGACCTCGAAACCGTGCTCGAAGGCATCGAAGAAGGCGATTTCCTGGGCCTGGAAAGCACAGCCCTCCATTTCCGCGAAGAGATCTTCATGCCGACCTTCTCCGACATGTGCACCCACAAGCAGTGGATGACAGAAGGTCGTAGCAACGAGCAGGCTGCAAGTGCGATCGTCGCCAAACGCCTGAACGAATACGTCGAGCCCGACATCGGCGCCGCGATCAAAAAAGACATGCGCGACTACGCGATCAAACGGGGCGCCAATCTCTAATCGCCCGATGCGCATCCACCCCGCAGGAAAATGTGAATCCATAGCAAAGAGACGGCTCGCGCCGTCTCTTTGTGCGTTCGCTCGCATCAAACACGCTTTGAAGCGGAAATTTTGTCGAGACAGCCCGTAGACAAAACGGTGGCTTCGCGCTAGAATGAAACCAACACCCCCCAGGGGTGGGGTGATGGGAGGGATTGCATGCCAGATGCCGGAAAACGAACGCCGATTCCCATGAACCGCGAGAAGGAACAGGCATTGCTCGCGATCAAGACCTGCAAAGGCCAGCTTGAAGGGATTGCGCAAATGATCGAGGAGGGCCGCTATTGCGTCGAGATCTCACAACAGCTCTTGGCGGCACAATCGATGATCAAGCGCGCTAACAAACTGATCCTGACGCAGCACCTCAAGGGTTGCGTCGCCCATGCTGTAGAGAGCGGTGACGCTGAGGAAAAGACCCGCGAAATGATCGACATCCTGGGAAAACTACTGGACTGAGCACATATCGAACGCCAGTCGGCCTTAGGCACACTCCCAAATAACTTCACAATCGGGATTCTTAAGGGTCCTTGACCCTTAAGTGGGGGATTGGGGGCAAAGCCCCCAAAAGAAAGGACGTATCACGATGAAAGAAATCAAACTATCGGTGACCGGCATGAGCTGCGAGCATTGCGTGGCGCGCGTCAAAAAGGCGATCGAAGGGGTGCCGGGCGTGGCGAGCGCGGCGGTCGATCTCGCGGCGGGACAAGCCGTGGCCCAGGTCGCCGATGACGTTGCGGTGGATGAGGCTTTGATCGAAGCAATCGACGACGCGGGCTTCGAGGCGGCGGTGATCTAAGAGATGGAAAGTGCGCAAGCTATGCATGCTGCGAGCTTCGAATTCGACATCACGGGCATGAGCTGCGCCAACTGCTCGGCGCACGTCGAACGCGTGCTGCGCAAGATGGCAGGCGTCACGTCGGCTGTCGTCAACCTGACGACCGAACGCGCCTTTGTGGAAACCGACGGCAGCGTCCCGCCCGAAGCGATCGTCGCCGCCGTCGAAAAGGCGGGCTACGGCGCCAAGGCACGCGAAGACGAAGCCGAGACGAAAGCCGAAGCCGATGCCGAAGCGAAAAAACTCCATCGCGACGTGATCATTGCCGTCTGCCTCAGCGCGCCGATGCTGATCGGCATGGCGCTTTCGTTGCTGGGCGTCCACAATGGGCTCGTGATGTTTCTGCACAACGAATGGGTCCAGCTCTTGCTCGCAACGCCGGTGCAGTTTTTCGTCGGCGCGCGTTTTTACAAAAACGCGTACAAAGCCCTGCGCGGCGGCGGCAGCAACATGGACGTGCTCGTCGCGCTCGGCACGACGGCTGCCTACGCGCTCTCGGTGTACAACGGCTTTTTCGCTTCCCATGCCGCACACGACGGCATGAAAGAGCTCTACTTCGAATCTTCCTCCGTCGTGATCGCGCTCGTCTTGCTGGGCAAAAGCCTCGAAGCGCGCGCCAAAGGCCGCACATCCGATGCGATCAAAAAGCTGCTCGACCTCCGCGCCGCGACGGCGCACGTCATGCGGGGCGGCACCGCTGTCGATTTGCCGGTCGAAGACGTGCTGATCGGCGACCTCGTCGTCGTGCGGCCGGGAGAAAAGATCCCCGTCGACGGCGTGCTGGTCGAGGGGCATTCGAGCGTCGATGAATCGATGCTGACCGGCGAAAGTCTGCCCGTCGACAAAGCGGCAGGCGACACGTTGACCGGCGCGACGATCAACCAATTCGGTGCGCTTCTGATGCGGGCGACGCGGGTCGGCGAAAACAGCACGCTCGCGCAAATCGTCGCCATGGTCGAGCAGGCCCAGGGACGAAAAGCGCCCATCCAGCGCCTGGCCGACCGCGTGTCGATGTTCTTCGTGCCGACCGTACTCGGAATCGCGGTGCTGACTTGGCTGGCCTGGGTGTTCACCGGCCACGCGGCCATGTCCGACGCGCTGATCCATGCGGTCGCCGTGCTCGTGATCGCGTGTCCGTGCGCACTCGGCCTCGCGACGCCGACCGCCATCATGGTCGGCAGCGGGATCGGCGCGCAAAACGGCATCTTGTTCAAGGGGGGCGACGGACTCGAACGGATCGCGAAGGTCGATGCCGTCGTTCTGGACAAGACCGGCACGATCACAGAGGGCAAACCCGCGCTGACCGACTGTGCAGCGACGGGCACCTTGACCGCAGACGAAGCGCTTCGCCTCGCCGCCGCCGCCGAGACCCGCAGCGAACATCCGCTGGGTGCGGCGATCGTGCGCGCGGGCGTCGAACGATGGGGCGAACTGCCTGAACCAACGGCCTTTCAAGCGCGTGCCGGACGCGGCGTCGAGGCAGAGATCGAGGGCAAGCGCGTCCTGATCGGAACCCGCCGCCTGATGGCAGAAGAAGGCATCGCGGCGGGGGAGGGGGCGACCCATGCCGAGCGCTGGGAAGACGAGGGCAAGACCGCCATCCTCCTGGCGATCGACGGCGTTGAAGCGGGTGTTTTCGGTGTGGCCGACACGATGAAGGCCAGCGCGCCCGAGGCGATCGAAGCGCTGCAAGCGCTCGGCGTCGCCGCCACCATGTTGACCGGCGACAACGCGAAAAGCGCGGCCGCGATCGCGATCCAGGCGGGCATCGATTCCGTGCGGGCTGAAGTGCTGCCCGAGCACAAGGGCGAAGAGATCGCGCGGCTGATCGCAGAGGGGCATTGCGTCGCGATGGTGGGCGACGGCATCAACGACGCGCCCGCGCTCGCCACCGCCGACGTCGGCATCGCGATCGGCAGTGGCACCGACATCGCGATCGAGGCGGCCGACATCACGCTCATGCGCGGCGATCTCAGGACCATTCCGGCGGCGATTCGGCTGGGACGGAAGACCATGCGCAAGATACGCCAAAACCTGTTCTGGGCCTTCGTCTACAACTGCATCGGCATCCCGTTTGCGGCGCTGGGCTGGCTCAGCCCCGTCGTCGCGGGCGCGGCGATGGCGTTCAGCTCGGTGTCGGTCGTGACGAACTCGCTCAGCTTGCGCCGTTATAACCCGATGAAACGCGATTGACGACCCGAATTTGCATTTGCAGCGTAGGCGTTTGAAAGCGCCGAAGCCAGATTACGGGGGATTCTTCGATGAATCCCCCGTTTTTTGATCGCAAAAACGATACATTCGCGAAATATTTTCGAAAAACCCCTTAACCAACCTATAAAAATAGTGTATAATGATGGAGCGATCATAAATTTTGATTATTCCAATACATCCTTGAAACGATTTCCCTTGCAAACCCGCACGTCATCATTGCATTCGCATCGCCCAAAGAAAAGAAAGGATGGAACCCATGAACAAACGCAGCCTCACCAAGCGCACCGTTGCCCTCGTTTCAGCGCTCGTTTTGATCGGCGCCGCCGCCTTCGCGACCTTTGCCGCGAAAAGCCAACAGGATTACGAAATGAAACCCAAAGAGTTCGCGACCCGCTTTAACGAAGGCGTCGCGAAGCTCGACGCTGTGACGTATTCCAACCTCCACATCCAGTCCTATTCGACGTCGAGCAAAATCAATGTGCAGATGAACCACGCGCCCAAAGAACACTTTCTGTATACCAAGAACATGACAGCGCAGATCGACGCCCAGACCTGCTACAAGAACAACATCACCTGCATGACGCTGACGGGTTCGCCCTACGAGAAGATCGACCCTACGTCGGACGCCTATTTGAAAGAATTCAACGACACGGCTGCCCTCATGCTGACCTCGCTTTTTCGCGACATGAACGACACCCAGGCGCGCACCATCCTCAACAAAAATCTGCAACTCCCCGCGACTTCGGGCGATGAACCCGATTGGGCGCTGCTTGCAGAAGGTACGAAGGCCACCGTCAAAATGGACGGCATTCGCGCGGAGTTCCGCGGCTCGATGACCGAAACCGGCGACGTCAAAGTCACGGCCAAGCTGCTCTTTGAGACGACTGACGTCGTCCTGCTGTCCACGGCGCCCAACCCGAACGCTTACATCGAAGAAGCGATTCCGGTCGATCTCGAAGGGACGACGACCGTCAAAGTGGGCGAAAGCTTCCAAATCGATCTCCAGGCCAACAGCGGCCGCGAACACAAGTGGACCTACAGCGTGTCGGGCGACGGTGCCTCGCGCCTCGTGAAAGACTGGATCCACAGCGATACGAACGAACTCGGATGCGAACCGGCGGTGCCTAGCACGATCAAAGCGCCGACAGCCGCCGACAAGATCTGCGAATACGTGCCCACTGGCGACATCACGGGCGGCGCCCAGCACGATCAGTTCACCTTCCTCGCGACGCGCACCGGTCGGCAAGAGTTCACGTTCGAATATTGGTATCCCTCGAACGGCAAGCGCATCGTCACCCAGATCGTGCAGTTCACCGTCGAGATCGAGCGCTAAGCATCGGCAAATTCTTCTCCGATAACCCCACCACATCCAGTCAAAGGCCCGGGCTTCCCGGGCTTTTGGCGATCTCTTTGGCCCTGACAACCGCAGCCAATGCAAGCCGCCACTTTGATATGTTTTGAAGATTGTTTACCGCGCGTTTACCTCTTTTGCCTTGGGAGTTTACCGGCTGGCCCTATACTGTGTGTGTAGCAGTTGCAAACACCTGAAAGCGAAAGGAGCAAAACATGAAAGGCACAGCGAAGAAATGGACGGCCGCCATGATGGCCCTCGGGCTGACGATGGCGGGAGCCGCCGGTTACCTGGCATACGCCGCCGGCAATCCCTACGAGACCTACAAGCAAGCGGCATTCGCGACCGCCAAGTTCGAAAATGTCACGACGACCGGAAGCTTTGCGATCAAGAACAACGGAGCGACCGTGTTGACCGGCACGATGCAGTCCAGCCAGGACGGCGAAAACAGCTATAGCCTCGCGAAACTGGAATGGGGCGGCCAAAAGCACGAGATCGAAAGCTCGAACGTGGGCGGGCTACAGATCATGCGCCAGGACGACAAGTACACGAGCATCGACCGGAACGGCGGACTTGAGCGGAAATTTGACAGAGAAGACCGCGAGATGGGCCCGCAAAGCCAGAAACTGGCGAACATGGTGCTCGACCTCATCGTCGGGGACGTCAAAAACCAATTTGCCGCTTCGGGCAATGAGGTGACCATCCACCTCGAAGGCGCCCAGATTCCCGAATTGGCCAACGTCGCGTTCGGTGCGATGATCGAGAACAAAGAAGATCGCGCCAGCATGGCGGAACAGGACGACATCGATCTGGTTCCCTTCAAGGAGCTCGTTCCGGAGATCGTATCGGACGGCCGCATCCAGAGCTTCGACGCCAAGGCGACCCTAGCGAACGGGAAAATCGAGGCCCAGGACATCTCTTTCGTCATCACAGGCAAGGATGCGAGCGGCCAGAGCCTGAACGTCGAATTCACCGGGCAGTTTGACATCACGGACGTGGGCACGACCACCGTCAAGGCCATCGACACGACGGGCAAGACGGTCGAAGCGCTGGATCCGAACCTGAGCATCCGCGTCCACCACTAATGACTTTGCGCACCTCAGAGAGCGCATGGAAAACGGCCAGGCATGGGCGAAGACACACTTCGCCCGTGCCTGCCAAGAAGAAGGAGGGGACAGAATGAACGTCGTCACAGCGGATAAGCTCACGAAAACCTACAAGAACAACCGCGGCATCACAGAACTCGACCTCGCCATTTCGGAGGGAAGCGTCTACGGTCTGCTCGGCCCCAACGGCAGCGGCAAGACGACGACGATGAAGGTCATTTGCGGCCTCCAGCGCGCGCAAAGCGGCTCAATACGCGTATTCGATCGAGACCCGTCACAGGAAGCGCCCGCCATATTGGCCCGAACGAGTTGCCTGATCGAAACGCCCGGCCTCTATGGACACTTGACCGCCGAACAGAACCTCCGCCTGCTCGAACGCGTGCATGCGGGCGTCGCGCCGGGGCGCATCGACGACGTTCTCCGCTTGCTCGAAATCGAGACCTACCGAAACGAAAAGGTGTCGGGCTTTTCGCTGGGCATGAAACAACGGCTCGCAATCGCGATGGCCCTTTTGCCGGCTTCGGATCTTCTCGTGCTCGACGAACCTGGCAACGGCATGGACATCAGCGGCATGGCACTTTTGCGGGAGATCCTCCACCACGAAAACGAGATGGGCAGAACCATCCTGATCTCGAGCCACCTCGCCTACGAGATCGAACAGATTTGCACCGAGCTTGGCGTCATGCGCGAGGGCCGACTCATCGCGAGCGCGCAGGTCGAGGAGGCCGTACAGCGCTTTGGTTCGGTCGAGGCGTATTACCTTTGGGCCATCCAGGATGGCCGAACAAAGAAAGGGAGGATCGCGTCATGAAACCTGTGATCGCTTGTGCGCAAAACGAATGGACCAAGCTTTGGGCGTCGCGCAAATACCGGATCTTGCCCATCGTCGCGATCGCCATCGCGATCGGCTGTGCGCTGATCGGCCCTTTGACGGGGAGCATCCTGACGACGGGCCACTATCCGTACACGGTGCTGTCCGTGCTCTGTTCGTTCTGGCTTCCCTTGCTCGCCTTCATGCTCGCCGCCGACCTGATGGCAGGAGAAGCCGAACGCGGCGAACTCAAGATCGTGCTGACCTACCCCGTCCACCGCAACGCGATCCTACTTGGAAAACTGGCCGCCATGATCGTCTACCTCGCGGCGACCGTCGCCTCGATCGCGATCGCAGCCCTGCTCATGAGCGGCTTCCTTGGCGGTTTCTCCGGCATGCACATCGGGCGCATCGCTTTGGCATTGCTCGTGACGACCTTCCCGATCGCACTGATTTCCAGCTTTTCGCTTTTCATTGCGCAGCTCTCCAAGAGCGCGACCACCAGCTTCGTCACCTGCGTCGTCACATACTTCGGTTTGTTCGCGATCGGCGCTTACTTTTCCGGCCTGGGAGCCATGCTTCCGACCGGCTACCAAACGATCTTCAACATGGTGATCGGCGGGCAGATTCCCTGGGGCAACTTCGCGACGGGCATGGCGGTGTTGATCGGATACGCGCTCTGCTTCACGTCGGCAGGTGCGTTGCGTTTCGCGCAGCGGGAAGTCTGACTTTTTGGAACTGTGATTCGAACTCGTGCCCATACGCGCAAAACCCCTCTGCGAGAGGGATTTTGCTTTTTTGGCATGCGCTCGTTTGTGTGGCGGGAGCCGATCAAAGTCATTTGAGCGATCACTCCGCAATGCGCACAGCTTGGTTTGGATTGTATTCGATGTAAAAGTCTTGGCTGGGCGCCGTCAGTATTCGCGTCATCGTTTGTCCTTCGGTGAAGGTGAATTTTCCGTACAAATTAAGCATCTCTCCGAATTTTTGCGCGGAAGAGGCAATTTCGGGATGTTCAATCGCATCCGGAGGAAGCAGGTCGTTGAGATCAACCGTTTGCCCGACATAGTATCCGGTCTGGTTCATGGCAAATTCCTCCACCACCGTGCCGACATAGATGCTGTAAAATTCGCCCGACCAAACAAGCGTTACATCCGGCAATGCCATGACCGCTTCCAAGTGATTCGATTTCCCAAAATCTCCTGCGTCGTAGGCATACTCTCGATAGCGGAAAAAGACATTGAACTCCGCTTTTTGGCCGTAGTAAAGCTTGAGCGTGTAATGCGTTTGATCTGCTGTGACGGTGGCGCTGACGAATGTCGTCGGCATCGAAAACCAATCGGGGATATCGCGATCGAGGTAATCGATGTCCGTCCTGTCGGTGAGGACATAGGAAGATGCGTTGTAGGTCTGCCCGACGACGGCATGCGGATGGTCCTCGCTGAGAAATAGCGTCGCGTTCGTGCCATCCCAGATGTAGTGCTCCACCGTGATCGTGCGGTCGATTGGCGTCGGTGTTGGGGAGGCAGTGCGCGTCGACGTCGGGGTGGGGGAGGGCGTAATCGTCGGCGTTGCGGTGGCCGTTGTCGTTTGCGGAATTGTGGATACAGCCGCTTTGGGAGCATGCCGAGGGAAGAATGGCAGCTTGGCCGCGTTCTCGGGCGTCGCGGTCTGCCCCGCGGACGAAGCAGCTGTTCGGAGCAGGAGCGATGGAAGGGGCAGTTGCTGCGTGCCCAGACAGTCGCAAGTCAGCGTCGAAACGCGCGTCAAGGGGATCAGCCGGTTCAATTCGCCTTCGTCGATGTCTTCGCGCAAATGGAGCCGGTATGTCAGCGTTTGCGTGCCGCGTTCGCGGATTGTCCATGCCAGGGCGATGACGTGGCCGCTTGCATTCGCCACCAGACCGACGTTCCCCGTGGATTTGTCCAACACCTCGCCAAATTGGAAATTCCGCATCAGTTCGTCGCTAAACTGTTGGTTCACCGTACGTTGGCTTGTGGCAGCGGTCGCGTTTTGTGGAAAGAACATCTGCCCCAAAGCCGCCAAGAATAGGAGGCCGCATACCACCTTTTCTTGGGATTTTTTCTTGACGAACAACGCGATCACGCCGCCCAACACGATCGCTGCGACGACATGGGTGGCGTTGCTTCTTCCGGTTTCCGGAACGGCTTCCTCCGGACAATCGCCGGTCACCGTGATTTTCACGTCCACCGTTTTTTGCGCTTGATCGATTTGAACGATCTCGACCTTGCCGTAACGAAGTCCCGCTGGATGCAGGGAGTCGCGATTTCCTTCCACGAGAACGTCGCGCTTCGGGATTGCCGAGGCGCTGATGGGAGTGAAGAACACGGCGATGGCCAGCAAAAGTGGAAGAACACAAAGGCACTTTTTCATACGAAACCCCCGAAAATGAATCATCTTGAACGATCGCTATGCGTCTAGTATCTGGAATATCCTGCCTTCT
>JAVBLF010000112.1:0-14867 GCA_031553675.1 Eubacteriales bacterium
GCTTTACATTGGGGACAGCTTGGCTTATAATAACAGTTGCGCTTGGGGCATTAGCTCAGCTGGCTAGAGTGCCACACTGGCAGTGTGGAAGTCACCGGTTCGAATCCGGTATGCTCCACCAAGCAGAAACCGCCTGACTGGTATCGGTCAGGCGGTTTTCCTTTGCCCTCCTGTCGCCGTCAAACGATCCGGTTTTGCGCCCGATTTGCACCCCATGAAAGCGCTGCGACGCGTCATCGCAAAAAAACGGGAGCGATTGCTCCCGTCTGCCATAAGAACTCGTTATTTCACTTGTATGCCCAGCTCATACGTTTCGCCCGCCATCATCACGGTGCGGAAGGCTGTTTGCCCTTTTTCCTTGTAATAGCAATGTGTCTGGCCCGCATCCATGGCTACGTAGCCGATGTGGGCCGTTTCTTTGCCCTCCGGATAGACGAGGTAGACCGCGACGATACGCGCCTCGATCACCTCGAAGCCATACTTTTTGATCTTCACTGCGTCGCCCAGCCTCAGACCCGCGGCGATATCGTTTGCCTTTTGCACATACGCTTCGTCGGTGCGGTGGCAGTCTGCGATTTCTTCGTCTAGGGAGACCGTGCCGTCGGCGGTCTTGACAAAGCGGAACGCCAGGGCTTCCGTCCCTTCGCTGACGTAAACACCTTTTTCCGGATGCAGCACGACGAGAATGTCCTTGCCGTTGTAGCACTGAAAAAGAAGCGGCTTCAAATTCTCATCGAAGAGTGTGACGTCAAATTCGGCATAATCGATCCGTTTGACTTTGGTCTTGAACAGGCCTTCGACGAGCGCGATCAACCAAACGCGTTGGGCGCGTTCCTCCGCCGGACTCAGCTCAGGTACGGCCGCTTTGGACGGGGCTGACTTGACGGTCACCGGCAACTGGTAAACGCCGTTCGTCCTCGTGAGCGCCTGAAACGAGCTTTCGCCCGCTTTTTGATAGTAGCAACGCGTCAGACCGAGATCGACGCCGATCGACGCGATCGCATCGCCGGAAGCGCTGCTGACGGCAAAAACAAGCGCCTCGCGGTGCGCGATGACGGTGCGCTTGTCCAACTTGATTTGCAGGCCATCGACGAGCTTGAGATCCTTGGCCACCTGCTCGGCGCGCGTTTGGCAGCTGGATTCTTTGCGCGCTTTTGCGACGTAATCGCCGAGGTAGGTTTCTTCCCCGACGACGACCGTCCGAAATTGCGGCTTTTCGATGCCCTCGCTGAGGCATGCGCTGCCGTCTGCGAGCGTCGCGATCAGGCAGACCTGCCCGTTTTTAAGCGCGACTTGGTAGGGCTGCACACTTTCTTTCCCGATCGCAACGCTCTCGCGGACCGGCTCGATCGACGTCGCGGGGCTTTCGAAGATCCCTTCGACGATCGCCTTCAGCCAATCGCGTTTCGCCTTTTCGTCGGATTGCTTTTTGTCGTCTTGCTTTTCAGTGTCTTGTTTTTCGGCGTCTTGCTTTTCGGCGTCTTGCTTTTCGGTGTTTTGCTTTTTGGTGTCGGTCGGCCCGCTTTCCGCTGCCAGTGTCACGGACCCGCTCACGATCGCAGGTACGGGCACGAAAGTCAGCGCCAAGCCGATCGCCAGCGCCGCACGCAAGGTTTTGGTTTGATTTGCCATTTCCTTTACCCCCATGTTTTGACGTGGCACGCGAAACCATCCCATCGAATGGATTCCTATACTTACTAAGTGTAACACTATTTGGTGCAAACCACCATAACCATTCTTACCCATTTCAGGTAGGCAAATTTTTTCAGTTTGCGTGCCTCTCGATTCGTAAAGGATAAGCCAAGCAAACGAAAACGAAGAGGGTGAGTTGATGTACCTCGATCCGGGTTTTGGAAGTATGGTGATTCAAATGATCGTCGCCGCGGTCGCGGTGGGCGGATCGACGCTCGTCATCGCGCGTAGCCGCGTCAAGGCGTGGTTCACAGGGCGCGGCAAGCACAGACAGCAAAACGATCGTGAGGGAGATGCCGATCATGACAGCATGGAGGGATAGCGCGTCGTTTCGCGATCCGGCGGGCTTCGTCTTTGAGAAGGACGGCGCGGTTTACCGCCAGATCAACGCTTCGTACGCCGACGATTACGAGAAACTGATGAGCGGCGGTCTGTACGACGCCCTGACGCATGACGGCCTTTTGATCCCGCACGAAACGTGTGATGTCCCTGCCCTGACCCACGACGCATATCGGGTGATCCGTCCAGAGCGGATCGCCTTTGTGTCGTATCCTTACGAGTGGTGCTTTGGGCAACTCCAGGACGCCGCCCTTGTTACGCTCCGCGCCATGCGACGCGCGCTCGATTTCGGCATGACGCTCAAGGATGCCAGCGCCTACAACGTCCAGTTCCACCATGGGCGTCCGCTCATGATCGACACCCTTTCTTTCGCGTCCTACCGCGAAGGGCAGCCGTGGGTGGCCTACGGACAGTTTTGCCGCCATTTTTTCGCGCCCTTGCTGCTCATGGCCCACGTCGATCTCCGGCTCAACGAGCTGCTCCGCAACCACATCGACGGCGTCCCCCTCGATCTCGCGGCCAAGCTCCTCAAGCGCAAAGGCGGCCTGTCTGCCGCGCAACACGTCGGCCTGCACGCCCGCGCCACGAAACGCTATGGACAGGCGGGCCGAAGCGGCGCCCCTGCCACGCCCCACATGAAACACACCCACCTCGTCGCGCTGATCGACTCGCTGATCCGCGCCGTGTCCGCCCTCAAACTGCGGGGCGTCATCACGGAGTGGGGCGACTACTACGGGCACACGAACTATTCCCAGCGCGCTTCGGACGACAAAGCCGCCCATTTACGCGCCTTTCTCGATCGCATCCAACCCGCGCGCGTCTGGGATTTCGGCGCCAACGACGGCAGCTATACCCGCCTTGCCCTGCGCAACACGGACGACTTCGCCGTCGCGTTCGACATCGACCCGATCGCCGTCGAGCGCAATTACGCCACCGTCAAGGAGAGCGGCGAAAACCTGCTCCCCCTTCAGCTCGATCTGACCAACCCCAGCCCGTCGATCGGGTTCGCCAACCGTGAAAGGCGCGACATCGCAGGGCGATCGTCGCCCGACTGCATCCTCATGCTCGCGATCCTTCACCACTTGGCCATCTCAAACAACCTCCCGCTCGACATGTTGGCCGCTTGGATCGCCCGTCTCACGCCGCGCGCGATCGTCGAGTTCGTGCCGAAAGAGGATTCCCAGGTGCGCACCCTGCTCGCGACCCGCGACGACATCTTCCCCCTCTACACCCAGGACGGCTTCGAGGCGGCCTTTTCCCCGCACTTTACGACGCTTGACAGGCGCGCCGTCGCCGACAGTGCGCGCACGCTCTACCTACTCGAACGCAAAGAGGCACCATGAAAGACTTGATCCGCAAACATCGAACGGCCTTCCCCGCCGCGATCGCCCTCCCCTGCATCCCGTTTTTCTACCTCTACGCCCGAAACGCCGCCTCCATCGCCTTTTCCGACGCACTGGCCCTCCTTCTCGCTATGATCGTTTTGACGGCTGTACTCTACGCGATCGCGGCGCTCGCTTTCCATGAGGCCCTCGTCGGCCTCATTTTCTGTACGCTTTGCTGGCTGTCCTTCATGATGCTCGGCCGAAGTTATTTGCGCCTGCAAGCCAAGGGCTTTTCCACAGCCCTTCTCGTCGTCTGCGTGCTCCTCCTCTATGCCGGCCTGCTGCTTCTCGTCGGCCATTTGCTGCGCCATCGCACGCTTCGATCGTTTCGGCGCGGCGTGACGATCACGATCGCCCTTTTGTTCGCGTTCAATTTGTTTCCGGCCGCCCGCAGCGCTTTCCACGACGCCCGACCCGCTTCCGGCTGGAAAAGCGAATTCGCGATCGATCCCGACCTTCCCACCCCCAACGTCTATTGGTTTCACACCGACGGGATGCTCGGTTTCGACGCGATGGAACGCTATTTCGGCGACGATCAAGCCGCCCTCAAAGGCATACTCTGCGAAAAGGGCTTTTCGATCAACGAAAGCGCCATGTTCGAAGCGACCCACCGCACCGCCGTCGCCATGCCCACGCTGATGTGCCCCCAATACTTCGATGAACGACTGGATGCTCCCCTTTCCAAGCTCTTCAAAGACACAAAGGCTTTCCGCATCGGCGGAACGGAACTCGCGCAAGCACGCAAGCACAACGAACTCGTCGCGGCCTTTCAAGCGCGTGGCTACCATACATCGACCATTGCCAACAGCGACACCGTTTTTTTGCCGATCACCGAGCGCTTTTACGATTGCTTTAACGCGGAACAGCCCCGCACGACCCCGGCCAACGCGCAAATCGACCTGTCGGAACGCACCCTGAGCTGCGCGCGAAAACGCGACTGCGTGACCCTTTTTCGGCGCATCCTTCCGATCGCCATGCTGTCCGAACCCCTCAACGCGCGGATCGGCCGAACGATCGATTCCGCCTGTGTTCGATCCAATGTCGACAGTGACGTCGATCCTTATGCCATACTCGGCCCCGGCGATCGCAAACAGTTTTACGAAACGCTCCCGCGCGCGCTCGACGAGATACTGCGCACCCAAGAAACGCCCCGCTTGGCCCTCATTTCCTTTAACATCGCGCACGGCCCCTTCGTCTGGGACGAGGAAGGTCGCAGCTACCCGCATGACAGCACCAATCCGCTCGCCTACCCGCCCCAGCACCGCTATGCCGCGACCGTACTTCTCCGCCTCATCGATATGGTGCTCGAGCGCGACCCCGAGGCTGTGATCGTCCTCCAAGCTGATCACGGTCTGCATTTGGTGCCCGTGCAGCGCTTCGGAAAAGAACTCGGCCTCGACGACCGCGCCGACGTCAAACGCCTCTACAACGGCACCTTCAGCGCCGTTCGCTTTCCGGCATCCGTGGGCGGCAACCCCAAGTCCCCCCTGCCCCCACTCGACATCGCGCGCACCCTCATCAACGATTTCGTCGGGCCCAACTATTCCCTCCGCGGAACATTGCCTTTGCCTTACTGAAACCATTCATGTGGGCTATAGTGTGCTATACTGTAAGGAGCGCAAACGTCACCGATCCGAGAAAGGAGAACGCGCCATGAAACTTCTTCACACCATCGCTCTCACGCTCGCCCTGAGCACGGCCCTTTCGGTCTCCGCCCTGGCCACGGCAAGCACCCCGACCCTGACGCCCAAAGCGACGTCATTGAGCAGCAAGGCAGCTACACCCAAAATCTCGGTCAAGAAGCACAAACGGCAAAAAGAACTCAAAGACGGCAAACAGACCCTCTTGACCCTCGACATCACCTACCCGCAGTTCACCAGTTCCGATTCGAAGCGGGTCGAAGCCGTCAACCAGTTTTACCGCAAACAGGCCGACGACCTGCAACACTACGCGATGACTGAGCTCCTGCCCTGGGCGAAGGCAGACTACAAAGAGCGAAGCGCCGATAAGCTCGCGTTTTTCCCCTACAGCGCGGGCATGGACTTTACCGTGACGAACAAATCCACCTCGGCTTTCAGCCTTTACGTGGATACCTATGATTACACGGGCGGCGCACACGGCATGACCTACCGCAGCTCCGGAACTTGGGATTTCCGCACCGGCAAGCAGCTCACCCTCAGCGACTTTTTCCCCAGCGACAAAAACTACAAAGCGACCCTGATCAAGGAAATGCAAACCCAGGCCGCCAAAGAGCAGGCCACCGAAGAAGGCATCTTCTTCGACGAATACCTCAAATCGATCGAGGAATCGTTCGATGAAACGCATTTTTACCTCACGCCGAAAGGCATCGTCGTCTACTACCAGCTCTACGAGATTGGCCCCTACGTTCGTGGCTTTGTCGAATTCCTGATCCCCAACACCAAGGCGCCGAAATAAAACGGTTCATATCGCAGAACGCAAAACGCCCCCGCGGACTCTCAAACCGCGGGGGCGTCTCGAGCAAGCGTGCGCTTGCCTAAAGGAGAACTGCACCTATAGCATGGACGCAAAGTGCCGTTTCCATACCTGGCCAGCGCAGAATTCTGTCGAAAAAATGCCAGAACGGAGATCAGACGGGTCGATGTCGCATCAGCCGCACTTGATGTCGTTCCAGTCGTCTGCCATGTCCTCTGCCGCGAGGAGCTGGATGCCCGGGTGATTCTCGCGGATCTTCGCGACGTATTCATCCCGCGACGTGGGCAGCCCCGTCACGCAAACCGCGATGTGGTTGCGCCGAATGTAGGCGTCTGTCATGCCGTTGGGGTCGTCGCAGTAATAGACGCTCATCTCCGCGCCGTACTCCGAGGCCGTCACGAACAACTGCTCCAACACGTCGGATCCCATCGTTCCGATCGATTGCTTGGGCTGTACGCTCAGAACCAGGAGCTTCAGCCCTTTTTCTTTGGCGATCGATGCGCCGCGACGGATCAGATTCCGGCAGGATTGCTGCCGCGTCACGCAGACCAGCACCGCCTCCGTCTGCGCTTCGACCACTTGCGATGCGATGCTTGCCGCCTGCTGGGACGTTCTCATCTTCAACATGTCGCCTCTCCTTTCCGCACACGCCTTTGAAAGCGTTCGGGCTATCTATACGTCCCATGGTAAAAGAAAATTACGGCAACGGTATGGCGTGATGAAGACGCATTTTGTCCGTTGGGCGACGGCACAAAAAAGGCCGACCCGATGGAGCAGGCGGCCGGTGGTCATTCGTTCAAGGCAAGCGCAGGTCGAGTCCGATCGGACAGTGGTCGCTTCCATACACGTCGCCGTGGATGCTGGCCCCCTCGATCCTGTCCCAAATCTCCTCTCCCACAAAAAAGTAGTCGATCCGCCAGCCGACGTCGCGGTCGCGCGCCCGCAAGCGTTGGCTCCACCACGAATACGAGCGCCCCTGGGGATGGAGCCGCCGATAGCTGTCCACAAAGCCCGCCGCCTCCACTTCGTCCAGCCAGGCGCGTTCGATCGGCAAGAATCCCGACGTCTTTTCGTTTTCCTTGGGCCTCGCCAGGTCGAGTTCCGTGTGGGCTGTATTGAAATCGCCGCCCACGATCAAAGACGCTCCACCGTCGCGAAGCACTTTCATGTGCGACAAGAACGCTTCATAAAACGCCATTTTGTAGGCGAGACGTTCCGGCGAAGCCTGACCGTTCGGAAAATAGACGCTGTACACCCAGAGCGTGCCAAAGCGCGCGCCCAGGACCCGCCCTTCCCCATCGAAGCGCGGGTCGAATCCCACGCGCACCTCGTCCGGTTCGAGGTCTTCGCGCACGTAGAGCGCCACGCCACTGTAGCCCTTCTTCTCGGCCGACGCATACCACGAACGGTAACCCCGCACGCACTTGATCGCGTCGTCGAGCTGGGCTTCCTGGGCTTTCGTTTCCTGAAAGAGGTATAGTTCCGCATCGGTGTCGCGCATCCAGGCGTCGATGCCATTTCGCTGGGCGGCACGCAAGCCATTGATATTCCAGCACAATAGTTTCATAAAAAGTCCTTTTCAATTCGACAAATGTTCAGGAAATCGGTTTTCATCACAGTACAAGGCCGGGAATCCCGCAATTCCCGGCCTTGCATGAGGAAAACGTGAAAATGGTTCACGACATGACCGAGGCTTCCGTCCCGATCATACGCTTCATTCTACCACGAATAACCGAAATCAGCAACTTGAAAGGGTGCAATTTTGACGCTGCTTTGGTAAATGAACCGGTTTTAGCATAAATTTCACACTTACGGTGGCATATAAGAGTGGTTTTGACATTCGAAATTACTCATTTCGTTAACACGAACCCGTTCATCTCCCTAACTACGCGCGAAAAGCAAATCTGCACATCGAAAAATCTTCATTCCGCCTCCATCGCCGCCCGCGATCGCGCAGGCCTGCCGCTCGCGTTCCAGTGACCGGCCAGCGCGATTGCGACCATGCCCGCCACCGCCTCGATCAAGAGTACGTGGTTGCGGAGCCAATTTTGCTGCGCCATGCGAAACTCGCAGTAAAACGCCAGCCCGAGCAGGACCGCATCCAATCCGATGCAGAACAGGAGCACTGAAAGCTGCGGCCGAAGCTTCCAAGCTCTGCGCCAATACAGCGCCGTGACCGCGATCACCGATACGAGCCCGATCACTTGCGACACGCGCACGAAACCCACGTAGAGGCTGTCTTCCCGAAAACTCTCGATCGCGCAACGCAAGCCGCCGTAGAAGAGCAGCGCCATCGCCATGGCGTCGCCGCGGTGTGGGAATTCCGCCCGCCGAAACAGCAGATAGGCAAAGACAAGCAGACAAGCCAATGCCTCGAAAAAGAAGAGCGCCAGACGCCATTCGCCCAGACGCGTGACGAAGACCGCAAACGGAAAGCGCTGAAAGGCTTCGCTCGTCACTTCCGCGCCGTAGGATTCGAGGTTCGCGAGATCGCCAAAGCGTCCCACCGCGATCGCCAGCACGAGCGGCGTGGCCCACCACTCGAAAAAACGATCGACCTCCAGTCCTTCCCGCCGCGCAAACACAAGCCCCGCGATCCCCCCGGCCAGGATTGCCCCGTAGAGCGCGAAGCCGCCGCCCAAAACGTCGATCGCCAGAGTCGGCCGCCCCGCAAAGCGATCCCACGAAAACGCAAGAAAAAAAAGCCGCGCGCCGACAAAGCAACACGGCAGCGCGATCGCGGCGAATCGCAGCGCTGTCCCCTCCGGAAAACCCATCCAGCGCTCGTCGCGAAGCGCCAATGCCAGCGCCGCGATGACGGCCAGCGCCATCACAAGCCCCCGCCAGGTAATCGGAAGCGCGCCGATGCGAAAAGCGACGGGAAACACATACAATGGGGCGCTCCTTCCTGCGACACACAAAGCGGAGATGCGAAACGAGCTCTCACGAAAGCCGATCGCGTCCCGCCTCGTCGGACAAACGGAAAATCCAAGCATGCTGCACGGCGAAGCTGGCGGCAAAGAGAGAGACATCGACGACGACCTTCGCCATGACAGGATGCCAGCCCCAACGAACCAGCCACGTACACGCGTATGAACCCGCGATCAAAATGCAAAGCGCCAACGCCGCGTACTGCAAGGCCGTTTTCAGCCAATTCCCCGCATGCGAAAAGACGACGGCCTTGTTCATCGCGAAGTTGGCGCAGGCGCTGACGACGCGCGCTCCGGCATACGCGCTCGCCACCCGCCATCCAAGCGCGAGCAGCAGGTAGTAGAGCCCCATGTCGATGCCGAACGCCATCGCCGAAGACGCCATGAACCGAAGCAGCCGCGCAAACACCCAGGCCGCGTCTGTCAATCCGCGGAAGTGCGAACCGCGGTTGCCGTCGAGGTAGACCGTCTCGATCGGGATCTCGCAGACGTCCAGCTTCCCACGTGCGCACACCAGGAGGACGTTCATCTCGTAATCGTAGCGTTCCCCTGCGAGCGCAGCCAACTCCGGCAAACGCGAGGCCGGCAAACCCCTGAGGCCGCTCTGCGTGTCGTGTACCTTCATACCCGTCATTCCGCGGAACGCCCAGCGCGACAACGCGTTGCCCACCCTGGAGCGCAACGGCGCGTCCGCGCCCAGGTGTCGCCCTCCGATCACGAGTGTTGAAGGACACGTGTCGAGCTGCCGCGCGACGGCGTCGATGTCGGCCGGAAGGTGCTGTCCGTCGGCATCCGCCGTGACGACACCCCGGCTCGGATCGCGCTCGATCGCCCAACGGAGGCCCGTCTTGAGCGCCGCGCCTTTGCCACGGTTGCGGTCGTGCGTGACGACCGCCGCGCCCGTCGCCGCCACTTCGTCAAACAGGAAAGCACACCGCGCATCGCTGCCGTCGTCCACGACGATCACGTCGTAGCCCATTTGCCGCAGCGCGTGGACGGCATCGACCAGGCGTTCGTCCGGCTGGTAGGCGGGGATGAGTATCCACGGGCGCTTGCCCTCAGTCATACCGATTTCCTCCCTGGCTCAGATCCGGCGCGGCGATGTAGATGATGTCGCTGACCGAGCGCTCTCCGCCGCCCGACACCCGATTCACCACGCGGCCATCCATCACCATGGTCGCCGAACCGCCGCCGTCGAGGTTGTAAGCCACTTTGCAGCCCCGATCGATGAAGATCTGCGCCAGTTCTGCCAAGGTCACGCCGTCCGAATAGCCCGAACGTCTGCCGTCCACCGTCACGATCAGGTAATGCAGCGGCCCCAATTGGCCGATCGCCGTGCGCGGTTCGTGGGCGCTCAGGCTGAGCCAATACTTCTCCGGCAAGGCGGGTTGGCCGTCAATGACGAGGCCCGGGCCAAAGCTGTACGTGTGGATCACACCCGCGCCGATCAGGGCGTCCGCATCGACGTCGCGTTCGTTTTCGATCCGCAAGTCCCCTTCTTTGTCGATCACCAAGAGCTGTATCTTCTCCTGTGCTTTGTCGCGGTAGAGGATGCCGTTTCGGATGATGATGCCGTCGTTGCGAAAGCCGCAGTAATCGCCGTTGACCGCCAAGAGCGCGCCGACGTCTTCCGCTGTCTTGGATGTATACGCCCGGTAATTCTTGCCGTACTTGCCCTGGGCAAAGCCCGCCCTTAACTGGCTCGCGTCGCTCAGTTTCACGTCCGCCGCGAAGTAGACGTAGTCGCCTTCCTGCACACGCTCGATGTGGATCTCGGTGTCCGCGTCGACGTAGTTCATCGTGTTGGACACGGGCCGGGGGGAAGCCGTCGTTTCGGGAGCGTTGGGGGGCTGTGTCCTAGCCGCCGCCTGCATGGGAATCGGGCGGTGCGCAACGGGCGAGGCGTTGTTTCGCAGGACGACCGGCGCGCGGTCGTAGTACTCGCTCGCCGGGGTGAGGGCGGCCATCAGGACGATCATCGCGCACAAGAGCAGGCCCAAGGTCCCATTTGCACTGCGGCGCATCTGCGGCATGTCCGGCGCGTCGTCCGGGCGGCTGTCGGTGGGATGGTGCATGGTCGTCGCCTCAGTAGAGCATATATGGAATATTCGAAAACGCATCAAATCTTGTCTTCGGTTATTGTACCACAGTTACAGGCAAAAAATGAGTCCAATATATGAAATATTTATACAAAAATCCCTCTATTTACCATATGGCAAACAGAGGGATTTGTCGTCTGTCTTTGGGGCTGCCTCTTCCGAAATCGGGCGATTAGCGCAAGATGTACCGCTCGTCGCGCGGGGGCTGGGCGGCGAGTTCGGCGCGTTTTTCGTCAAAGCCCGGTTTGCCGAGCAGCGCATAGGTCGCCTGTTTGCCCGCTTCGACGCCCGGCTGGTCAAAGGCGTCGATCGCGAGGAGTTCGCCCGCGAAGGCCGTCTGGACTTCGAAGAGGTAGAGGAGCTGGCCGAGCGTGAAGGCATTCACTTCGGGCAATGTGATCGTATGGCTGGGCCGCCCCGCCTGTAGGCAGGCGTATTCGGTGGCGTTTTGTTCGGCCTGGATCAGCTCGTTCAGGCTGTGTCCGCCCAGAAACGACACGTCGGGGATGTCCTCAAAGCCGTGCGGGATCGCGACGTCCGCGCGGTAGGCATCGACGCCGAGGAAGCTGATCACTTTATCGAAGGGCCCTTCAGTGTAGAGCTGCACCTGGCTGTGTTGGTCGGTCACGCCAAGCGCCTTGACGGGCGTCTGTCCGGTGAAGACCTCGGAACCGTCTTTGCCGTAGCGCTTGCCGAGCGACTCCGCCCAAAGCTGCGCGTACCAATCGGCGATGTATTTGAGCGAATCGGCGTAAGGCATCATGACCGAGATGTTCATGCCTTTTTCCATCGCGATCACCTGGAGGGTCGCGAGCAGATAAGCCGGGTTTTTCCAGACGTCCGTTTCGGCGCAAATCTCGTCCATGTAGGCCGCGCCCGCCAGCAGCGCTTTGATGTCGATGTCGCAGACTGCCGCCGCCAAAAGGCCGACCGGGCAGAGCTCGCTGAAACGCCCGCCGACGCCGTCGGGGACGTAAAAGGTCTTGAGCTTCTCGGCCTTCGCGATTTTGATCAGGTTGCCCTTCGCTTCGTCGGTCGTCGCGATTACGTGCTTTGTCCAGTCGCCGCCCAGTTTTTGCTTGAGCAGATCGACGATGATCAGGAGCTGCGCCATCGTCTCGGACGTACTGCCCGACTTCGTGATGACGTTGAAGCAGGTCTTCGCGGGATCGATGACGTCGAGAAGCGCCACCATGCGCTCCGGATCGACGTTATCCTCGACGAAGAGACGGGGGCCGCCGCGCGTTTCCTTCGGCAAATCGTTGTAGCGCAGGTGTTTCAGCGCCTGCTGCACGGCGATCGGGCCCAGTGCACTTCCGCCGATGCCCAGCACGACGAAGTCGTCGAAGTGTGCGCGCACATCCGCCGCCGCCGCGATCAGCTCATCGCAGATGGCGTCTTGGTTGTGCGGCAGTTCGCGCCATTTCATGCGCCCGCGCTCGTCCACCATCGCCTGGGCTGCCTTCGCACAGTCCACTTGTTTGGCTTCGATCTCCGCCCGTGTGACGCCGTGCGCGCCGACGCGCTCCGCCATCATGTTGTTGACATCGACGCGAACCCGCATCGATTCCCGCCACGCCTTGTCCTCGATCCTCATGTCTCGCCCTCCTTGTGAAACTCAAACCATCGAATCTGGAAGTTTTGAAATGGCCCGCGCCGTTTTATGCTTGGGCAACATAATGGGATATCCATGTACATAGTATTATAGCAAAGCATCGCCCATTTGGACAACTTCAGGTGGACATGCGAAAAACGCGAGGAGGAAACCGCCTTGAGCCAGAAGACAAAACGCATGATCTTGTGGATTGCAGCCATCGTCGGGATCGCGCTGTTTGCGCTCGTGATCCTGCTGCCCCGCCTGCAATCGATCGCCGCGCGACGCATGGGTGGTCAGATGCAGGTCAGCGTCTACGACGGCGACAACAACGCGCCGCTCGAAAACGCCGTCATCGTCGTTCCCGAAGCCAAGATCGAAGCCGTGACCGACAACAAAGGCCAAACCGCCATCCTGACCCTGCCGCTTCTCAAAGACGCGCGTTTTGACAAGACCCTGCCCAAAACCTGGGGCGAAGTGACGGTGATCGTCTACAGAGACGGCTACACACCCTACATCCTCACCGACGCGCAGGTCTTTGAAAACCAGCTTCGCGACGGTCCCGTCGTCTATCTTTTCCGCAGCCAGGGAAACGATACGCCTTACGCGATCGTCGAAGGCCCCGAACGGCAGTGGGTCGCCGACATGATCGACAAATACCGTCCCGCCATGCCCGGGCAGCCAAGCCCAACCCCCACGCCGACGCCTTGATGTGCGCCGCCATCATTCCCATCCGAACTTCATGCGGCTTACGCTTGCATGAAGTTTTTTGATCCGTTTTTCGCCGCGACGATCAGCATCATGGGCCGCCGCCACTCGTCTTCCATGCCGGGATAAGCCTGCTTGAGCGCCTCGTCCGGCTGGGGCTCGACGAGGGCCGTCAGCGAGAAGCCCGCGCCCAACAAGGATCCGATCGTCGTCGTCAGGCTGCGGTGGTACTTGACGACAGGCTGCCCCAGAAAGACGGCTTCCCTCCGGCCTTCCTCGAAATAGCGATCGACCGGCCAATGCAGGCGCTGACCACTTACATCACAGTGCCAGCTTTGCGGCCCCGCTGCCGTGAAAATCGGATGCTCGATCGAGAAGACGAAATCGCCATCCGGCACGATCGCGCGGTGCAGCAGGGCGCAAATCGCCGCAAAATCGGGTGTATAGTGGAGGGCGAGCGAACTGATCGCGACGTCGAAGCTGTTCTCCGCGACATCGAGGTCTTCGAAAGCCATCTGTCGATACGTGACATGGGGCGCATCGGTCATGGCCCGCGCCTTGTCGAGCATCTTCTCCGAAAGGTCGATGCCGAGAACCGAAGCTGCGCCCGCTTCGGCGGCATAGCGGCAGTGCCAGCCGAAACCGCAGCCGAGATCGAGCACGCGTTTGCCGCCAAAATCCGGCAAAAGCGCCCGCAGATCTTTCCATTCCCCCGCGGCATCCAAGCCTTCGACCGAACGTGCCATCTGGCTGTATTGCGAAAAAAAGAGCTCGTCGTCATACGCGTTTTGCTTCATCTCAAAACCTCCTTCTATTTTTGATCGTCCCAGCTTTTGACCATCCTAACACCGTGCGCCGCGCGCATGCAAAATGCCATCCGGGAAACGCTAGGAGCGGGAGATGATCACTTTGGACCAAGAGCAAAATTTCATCCAGGAAAGCTTTGCCGAGCAGGGTCGCGCCAAGATCGAAACCCTGAAACGGCGCATCGACGAGACGGTGTCCAACGTCGAGATCTCGGAGCGGATCATCGACGCGACGCCTTCGGACGCCCAGCGCGACAAGCTGACCGAAAAGAACGTCAAACGCCTGCACGCCGTCGGTTCCATGAAAAAGGAAATTCGCGATATCGAACAGCGCCTGCGCGACGACGAACGTGAACCGTGAGGTGAGAAGATGAAAACAGCCACATTCCACGTCAGCATCCACAACAGCACCATGAAAACGTCGATCAAGAACGCGCTCGACAAAATCGAGGGCGTCCAGGAAGTCAGCGTCGATCTGGGGCGCGGCCTCGTCGAGGTCGGCTACAACGAACCCGCCAGCGAAACGACGATCGCGCTGTGCATCGACGGCGCGACGACCTAGGAGGCGCGGCATGAAGAAGAACAAAAACCGCATGCGCGATCGCGACCATTCCAACGCCGAACGCCGCAAAATGCGTCCCAAGCAAAACGCCGACCTCGGCATCGCCGACGAAAAGCACATCGGCACGCACAGCAGCGGGCACGAAAAGGGAAAATAGCACAAAAGAGTGGTTTCGCGCCACTCTTTTGCATCTTCCCGTTCAAGCGCCCCTGACGGCATCGAGCCAGAACAGCGAGGCGTCGCAATTCATCAGGAGCTTTTCACCGCTGTAGAAAGTGGCCGATTCGACATGGGCAAA
>JAVBLF010000131.1:0-2741 GCA_031553675.1 Eubacteriales bacterium
GCGCTGTGAAGCGCTCGACGACGGGGACGTGATCCTGTGCTGCGAATGGTCATATCTGATCAGCCTTTTTTTGTTTCGCTTCCGCCAAATCGCCGCGTTTCGCGAACGACACCGCCAACGCACCGCCGATCGCTTTGGGCGCGAGGTTGCCGAACGCGCAATCGCGCTGGGAGCCGACGCCGTGATCCTCTACGACACAACGGCACTCGCTTGTTTTCGGGTGCTACAGAAACGCGCCCCCCAGATCCTGCGCATACTCGACGTATCTGCACTTCCCTGCGCGGCGATGCGCCGATCGCTCGAGGCCGACATGGAGGCGAGCGGCGATCGCGCGCTTGCAGCGGAATGCCCTTGGCTCTGGGACGATAACGTTGCGCAAAACGCGCTCGACGAAATTCGGTCGGCCGACTGTTGTTTCGCGCCTTCGAGCGTCGTTGCGGAAAGCCTCGTTGAAGCGGGCGCCAACAGAAAAAACACTGTTCTTGTACCCTACGGCGTCGATCCCGCGCGCTTCCCACCCGCGCCGAAGAAAGAAGGCGCGAAGCCCTTCCGTCTCCTCTACGTTGGCCAGATCTCGCACCGAAAAGGGCTGCATCATCTGCTCTCAGCCTGTGAACGCATGGCGGAGGAAGAGGTGGAACTCGAGCTCGTGGGCGCATACGGCACCGGCAACCCGCTCTACCAAGCGTACAAAGATGCGCCCCGCATCCGATTTGCGGGATTCGTCCCCCGTGACAAGCTTTGCCGCCATTACCAAGCCGCCGACCTCTTCGTCTTCCCCTCCCTGGGTGAAGGCTTCGGCTTGGTCATGCTGGAAGCGATGTGCAGCGGGCTTCCCGTCGTGGCTTCGGATCGAGCGGGCGGCTGTGACCTCATCGAAAACGGCGTCAACGGCATTGTCGTACCGGTGGCCGACGAAAGCGCCCTTGTCGAAAAAGTGCGGTGGTGCATCGATCACCCCGACGCCTGTGCCGAGATGGGACGTCGCGCCCGCGAAACCGCGACAGCCTATACCTGGGAGGCCTACGATCGGCGTGTGGCCGCCGCTCTCGAACACTGGAAATTGCAACGCTTCGAAGATCGCGCGCCGCTTACGTGATCGCGGCAGACGCGCTGCCCCAATGCAAGATCCTGCTTCGCATCGCTCGCAGACGCCGTGTGGACAGACAAGATTTCGCGCCCCGCGCATATCTTTTTCCATCCACCCACATGAATGGAGGCGTCACCATGAAACCCACACCGATCGACGTGACGGTCAGCTATTGCGACGAGGGCGAAAGGGCAGCGGCGATACTTGAACGCGCATTCATGCATTTCCTCGACGCTGCGCTCGCCGAAGCCGAACGAGAAGCGGGCGAAGGCCATGCGCAGTGAGACAAGCGGGCGCGCCGGTCTCTACATTCGACTGTCGAAGGAGGATGCCCGCGATCGAGAGTCGGAGAGCGTATCGAACCAGCGAAGTCTTTTGCTCGATTACGCCGAAAAGCAGGGCTTTGCCGTCGCAGGGATCTACGTCGATGACGGCTACAGCGGCACTTCGTTCGACAGACCCGCCTTCCAACGCCTGATCGGCGACATCCGCGCCGGCACGATCGATACCGTGCTAACCAAAGACATGTCCCGCCTCGGCCGCGACTACATCCTGACCGGACACTACCTCGAGCGCTTCTTTCCCGAACACGGCGTGCGCTACATCTCCCTGCTCGACAACGTCGATACCGCATCCGGCCCGATCGACGACATCACCCCGATCAAGGCGATCTTCAACGACTTCTACGCCCGCGACATTTCACGCAAGATCACCGCCGTCAAACGAGACAAACAGCGAAAAGGCCTTTTCGTAGGCGGCAAAGCGCCCTACGGATATCGGCTCGTGCGCGACGAAACCCGCCGCTTCGCGATCGACGAATGCGCCGCCATTGTCGTGCGGCGCATGTTTCAGCTCGCACTCCAGGGCGAATCCTGCCGCGCGATCGCCGTTCGCCTCAACAGCGAAGGCATCCCATCGCCCGCCGCTTACGCGAACTTGACCGTCGCCAATCCGGGCCCCAGAAGCGGCCAATGGAGCGCCGAGCGCATTGCCGCCATGCTGAAAAACGAAGTCTACATCGGCAGCATGGTGCAGGGCAAACAGTGCAAACTGGGCTACAAGGTCGGCAAAAGCCGCCGACTCCCCCCCGAAGAGTGGACGATCGTCGAGCACACCCATCCGCCGCTCGTCGAACGAAGCGCCTTCGAGCAAGTGCAGCGCCAGATCGAAAGCCGCCGACGAACCCGTTCGCGCAAACACGATCTCCCCTTGAAAGGCCTCGTCTTCTGCTGCGAATGCGGCCACCCACTCGGCGTTGTGGAGCGCATGCTCGCCAGTTCCGGCTCGACACTCTACTTTTTGTGCCGCAGCTACCAGCGCTTTCCCCGGGAAGGCCTCTGCACCAGCCATTGCATGCGCGTCGATGCCGTCGCCCGCGCCATTTCCGATCAGCTTGCGCCTGTCTTCCAAACCTGCGCCCGTTCTTTCGATTTCGAAACCTGCGCGCTTCAGGCCCTTCAAAGCCGCGCGAACGTGCGAGACGTCCCTGACATTCATCAGCGCATGGCGTCGATCGAACAGACAATCGACCGGATCTATGCCGACAAACTGGCAGGAGGACTCGAAGAAGCGGATTTTCAACGCCTGTACACCAAAGCCATTCGCGAGCGCTCGCGTCTGCAATCCGACGTATCCGAGTACAAAGCGCCAC
>JAVBLF010000110.1:0-10793 GCA_031553675.1 Eubacteriales bacterium
AAGCTCGACCCTTTGAAGCTGAATATCTGTGCCTGAGAAGGTATGATCACCTCATCAGCTGCCGTTAGAGCGTTTATAGTGAGCGTAGAGAGCGATGGTGGGCAGTCAATCAAGATGAAGTCGTATTGCGCTCTGAGAGGCTCCAGGATGCCCTTAAGGAGGTGCTCTCGCCCCATACTCATGGTCTGCATGAGAGCCTCTATTCCCGATAGGTTCATGTCGCTGGGGATGAGATCGACGCCTTCAGCATGTAGCAGACAGTCATCAATGGAGCACGACTGCTGCTGACTCATTGCGCCTTGTAGAAGGTCGCAGATAGTCCGTGGCAGCTCGTCCGGCTCGAAGCCCAGGCTCATGGTCAGGTTGGCCTGGGCGTCGATGTCCACGAGTAGCACGCGCTTGCCTTCGTTTGCGAGACCAACGCCTATATTGAGGGTGCTGGCAGTTTTGCCGACGCCGCCTTTTTGGTTAGCCATTCCTATGGTCGTACACATGTTTGCAGTTCTCCAATTCGAGATTAATCGTCGTCCTCTACCTCATACGCTTCATCCAGGTCATCCGCATCGTCTCCATCGTCCAGGTCGTCCACATCGACATTGCGAAGGAAATCGAGGGTTTTCATCATCTTCTGAACCTGCTTAGAATTTAGTGGCTTCAGCAGATCCATGATTTGGTTGACGTCGAGGCTCGCTGCCTCTGCTTTTGGCTCGTCATTAAGCGAATTCGCGGCATCCAAAAGTTTGATTGCGTCAACTTTATCTTCTGGTATGACGTGAATATAAATATCCTGCGTTACTTGGACACTGGAGTGACCCAGGAGTTCCGACACAACCTTCACTGAAACGCCTTTCGAAAACAGAATTGTCGCGAAGGTGTGCCGCATGGAATGTAGACCGCCTTCTTTCAATCCTGCGCGCTTCAAGACTGCGTCCAGAACGTTACGGAAATGTCGCGGACGAACAGGCTCGCCATTTTTTGTGGTCATGACAAACTCACTGTTGTATTGCTTTAAGTTCGTCTTCAAAACTTTTAAGGCACGCAGTGCTGTGTCCGAAAGGTGGATCGTCCGTTGCTTACCATTTTTTGTACTCTCTTGGACAATAAGGACGTAATTACTGTCGTCATCACCATCTTTGTCACGATTTTTGACAACGACCGCATTGCGACGAACCACCATCTCACGTTTTTCCCAGTCGATGCAGTCCCATTTCAGGGCGCAGGCTTCGCCAGGGCGAATGCCCGTATAAAGCATGAAGGTCAGCATGGGGCCATAGTGATAGAGCGGCTTGCCATTTCCAAACCGAAATTCGGCGATGGCTGCGATCATGTCCCGCTCTTCTTCCGTATAGTAGACGATCTCCTTTTTCTCAAACTTGTCCTTGCTGGGCATGATTACAGCTTCCATAGGATTAAACGGAATCTTGCGATTTCGTGTCGCATATCTGAGGCATTGGTTGAGAAGGTCGTGCGCCTTCTTCACAGACGAATGTGAGTACCCTTCACCCATCATCTTGTTGATGACGTCATTCTGGATCATCATCGCGTCCAGTTTGGCGATCGGATGCTTTCCGACCCTCGGTATGATCTGGTTTCTCATCGTTGACTCGTTCCGATCAAACGAGGACTGCTTGAGGTTGATTTTGTTGACGTTGAAGAGCCATTCCGTGATAAAGTCGGAAACAAGTTGTTTTTTGAAGACCCCAGGCTGCGCTTCTTCTTGATTCTGGAACTTCCTTATCTTATCAGCGACTTCCTTTCTGTCTTTTCCGTAAATATTCTTGCGGATAAGCTTGCCGTTTTCGTCATAGCCTGCATACACTTTCCCCATCCAACGTCCGTCCGCACGTTGACATATTGTTCCCTCGCCGTTACTCCGCCGTGGAGCGGAGTTCTGCGATGCGTTATCTTTTTTTGCCATCTCCTTACCCTCTCTCGCAATTATTACCATTGTTCAAACAATGCATGGTGCAATTTTTTCTAATACCAGATTTGAATTCTGACATTGATAGTTTGCTTTTGCTGAACCCCTATCATTCGTTTGTCAGTGACAAATCGGTGATTTTTGAACCCCATTTTGAACCCCATTTTGGATTGGACGAAAATGGGTGCTTGCCCATGCTGCTACTAAGATTGCGATTATTTGACATCCTTTCTGTGCCAAAAGGGCAAAAAAACAGCCCATCTCTCTCGGAAACCGAGAAAAATAGGCTGTCTATGACTGGAGGCACCACCCAGAATCGAACTGGGGATAAAGGATTTGCAGTCCTCTGCCTTACCGCTTGGCTATGGTGCCGGGGAAATGGAGCGGAAGACGGGGTTCGAACCCGCTACCTCCGCCTTGGCAAGGCGGCGCTCTACCACATGAGCTACTCCCGCGAATTGGTGCCTCAGAGTGGAATCGAACCACCGACACAGGGATTTTCAGTCCCTTGCTCTACCGACTGAGCTACCGAGGCAAGTGCCGAACGAGTCGGCGTATGCAATTGAAAATGGCGACCCGGATGGGGCTCGAACCCACGACCTCTAGCGTGACAGGCTAGCGCTCTAACCAGCTGAGCTACCGGGCCACATACGCGGCCGAGTGATTCGGCAGCGATCATTATTATAGCCGACGGCTGGTGCGGTGTCAACGCCTTTTTGCTTTTTTCTCCCATAGCGATATTGGGATACTTGGTGAATCACCAGACGCGACACCCCCTTTTTGCGGCAAACGCCTTTTACCCACATGAATGTGCACACTTCTACATATACAAATACGAAGAGAAAATTGTTGAGGGGTGACGGCCATGATGTCCTATCTTTTTTCCGCGATGCTGATCATTGGCTGTGCGATCGGCGTTTTGTCGGGGCACGCGGCGGAAACGACCCAAGCGGCGATGGACGGCGCAACGCAGGCCATCGAGCTGAGCTTTGCGATGTGTGGCATCTATGCGCTATGGATGGGCATATTCGAAGTCGCACAGGAGGCGGGTCTGGTGAAAAAGCTCTCAAAGGGCTTTGCCAAACCGCTTCGCTTTCTCTTCCGCGGCGTCCCCGCAGATTCGCCCGCCTTGGGTTACATCGCGCTGAACCTTTCGGCGAACATGCTGGGTCTGGGCAATGCCGCCACCCCATCCGGCATCGCGGCCATGCGCGCCTTGCAGGAACACAACCGCGATCCCAAAGTTGCCACGCGGGCGATGTGCATGCTCTTGATCGTCAACTCCGCGTCGCTTCAGATCATCCCGACCGGCGTGATCGCGGTGCGAAATGCCGCCGGCAGCCAAGATCCGGGCGCGGTTCTGTTGACGACCCTCTTGTCGACGCTATGCGCGATGAGCGTCGCAATCGCACTGGGCAAGATCATGGAGCGAACATGACATTCAGCAGCATTTCAAACCTCATCGTCCCGGCATTTGTGATGGCGGTGATCGGGTATGCACTCTTCAAGCGGGTTGATCTCTATGCCGCTTTCGTCGCGGGGGCCAAAAAAGGGCTGATCTCGGCGTTCAACATCGCGCCTTACCTCGTCGCCATGCTGACCGCCATCGCCGTATTCCGTACATCGGGTGCGCTCGGCCTCGTCGTTCGCGTGGCATCGCCGCTTTTTTCCTTGCTCGGCATCCCTCCGGAAATCGCCCCGCTCGTCTTGCTGCGTCCCTTTTCGGGCAGCGCTTCCCTTGCCATGCTCGACGAAATCCTGCGCACCTACGGCGCCGATACCGCGATCGGCCTGCTTGCCAGCACGGTCATGGGTTCCTCCGAAACGCTCTTCTACACCGTCGCCGTCTACTTTGGTGCCGTCGGTGTGACGAAGACACGCTACACGATCGGCGTCGGCCTACTGGCCATGTTGGCCGGCTTATTGGCCGCGAGCATCATTTGCTCGATCGTGTTCTGACGATCCTGCATACAACGCACAAAAAAGTGGCCCCGGGGACCACTTTACCTTGATACAGTTTTGTTCTAGCCTAATTCAAGCCTATTTGAAGCCTTAGCCAAGCCTCTTTCAAACTTCGTTCGCGTTTTGGTCGATGTAGCTGCGGACGAATTCTTCCAGCAGTTCATCGCGCTCCAGACGGCGGATCAAATAACGCGCGTTGTTGTGGCTCGTGATATAGGTCGGATCACCGCTGATGAGGTAGCCGACGATTTGGTTGATCGGGTCATAGCCTTTTTCCCGCATCGCCTGATAGACGGTCATGATGACGTTCTGCGGGGTCTGGACGTTTTCGCGATCGCGCGTGAATTGCATGGTGTTTTCGTTTTGGCTCATGTCGGCACTCCTCCTCTATCGCGCGGGCAACGCGCCTAGTTGTATTCGACATGCATATTATAGCATACACAGAGCGGCGATGCAACAAAATAGTTGCAAATCTTACGAATTGTTTACAAATACTTTGACGAATTGTGCGCTCTCGGTCATAGTCCACGCGAATGCCCTACCCGACGCCAGTCCCGAAAAAGTGGCCGCAATCGACGACCACTTTTCGGAGATCGACGCCGAACCACGCAAACTCGCCTACATACACATTTTTTTGTAGTGATGCACCATGCGCCGTCCATTTTTCATCATGCGCGCCGTGACGTCGGGGCGCATCTGATCGAGCGCGACCGCCGACAACGCCACGCCTGCGCACAGGCCCATCATCATGCCCATTGTGAATTTAACACTCACGCCATATCCCTCCTCGCATTGCTTGGGTTTCGGCTATATTCTGCGCGACTGGTGGCCGGTGGACACGTTCGAATTACTGGCGGAGCGCTCACATTTTCCCTTCAGCGCCCACAAATGCCTGATGATCCTCGAAAAGTACGGCGCGCGCATTGCTCGCAGAGCCCGCATTGGGATAAAATGAACCCTGATGCGAAAAGGAGGGTAAGCGATGGCAAAAATTGCAATGCGAACGCCGCTCGTCGAGATCGATGGCGACGAAATGACCCGCGTGATCTGGGCCTGGATCAAGCGCGACCTGCTCGAACCCTATATCGACCTCGTGTTGGAGCGATACGACCTCGGCCTTCCCGCGCGCGACCGAAGCGACGACCGCGTCACACTCGATGCAGCCGCTGCGATACGGAAGCACGGCGTCGGCGTCAAGTGCGCGACGATCACGCCCAATGCCCAGCGCGTGGAAGAATACAGCCTCAAGGCCATGTACAAAAGCCCCAACGCTACGATCCGCGCCTATCTCGACGGAACTGTATTTCGAACCCCCATACTCGTCCGTTGCGTCGAGGCGAACGTGAAAAGCTGGAAAGCGCCAATCACGCTGGCCCGCCACGCGTTCGGCGACGTCTATAAAAACACCGAATTCCGCGTCGAAGTGCCCGGAAGTGCCGAGCTCGTCTACAAAGACGCCGACGGTCAAGAGCTTTCCCGGCAACGCATCGCGTCATTCACCGGCGCCGGCGTGCTCCAAGCGCAATACAACACCGACGAATCGATCGCTTCGTTTGCGCGTTCCTGTTTTCGATATGCCCTCGACCAAAATCAAGACCTTTGGTTCTCCACCAAGGACACGATCAGCAAAACCTACGACCGCCGCTTCCAAGACTTGTTCCAATCCATCTACGACGACGAATTTGCCGCCGCCTTCGCTGCCCAAAACCGCAGCTATTTCTACACACTGATCGACGATGCTGTTGCGCGGGTCATGCGCTCGGAAGGCGGCTTCATCTGGGCCTGCAAAAACTACGACGGCGACGTCATGAGCGACATGATCGCGTCGGCCTATGGCTCCCTCGCCATGATGACGAGCGTGCTGGTTTCCCCCGACGGATGCTACGAATTCGAAGCCGCCCACGGCACGGTCACGCGGCATTACAGGCGCCACCAAGCGGGCGAATCGACCTCGACAAACTGCATCGCGACCCTCTTTGCCTGGACGGGCGCCCTCCGAAAGCGCGCCCAACTCGACAGCCTCGACGCGCTCGCACAGTTCGCCCACAAGCTCGAAGCCGCCGCCATCCAAACCATCGAAGAAGGCTCCATGAGCGCCGACCTCGTGCGCCTCTCGACACATGCGAACACCATAACACTCTCCACAGAAGATTTTATCGGCGCGATCCGCTCCCGTCTGGAAGCTATGTAACGCGTTTCACCGACGCCCAAACCGCTTTCCCCACAAAAGATTTGCATTTCGGAGGGAAAAAGCATAAAATGTTAATGGTTTGCCGCGCCGCGATCCGTTTCCACGTCGCGCGCGCCCTTCGGCAAAGGGAAGAAATCTTCGGAGGAACGATATGGGCTTATATCAAGATTGGCTGGAATTGGCCCGCATGCAGCGCGGCCAACAAGCACAGCAGGAATTTTGGAAAGATTACTTTGCGCAGGAGACAGAAGTTTATAAGAAGCTTCTCGACCGCGTCAACCAGCCCTACGAAGGCAAAATGGCCGAGCTCGCCAAAGAACTCGACATGGACCCTGTCGTCTTTGCGGGCTTTATCGACGGCATGAACACCTCGTTCCAGGCCGGCGAATACGATCTGGAATCGCTGGAGGCCGAGAGCGACATCAGCCTGACCTTCGAGCCGGAAACCTTGTATTATAACATGCTCGACGCCAAGGCTGACTGGCTCTACAACCTGCCCCAATGGGACGACATCCTCACCCACGACGAACGCGACGAGATCGCAAAGCGCTTCCGCAAAGACAAAACCTTCGTCACAGCCGAACGTAAAATCGGCCGCAACGAACCTTGCCCCTGCGGCAGTGGCAAAAAGTACAAGGCCTGCCACGGCAAGCCCGGCGCCGAGCCTCTCGAAGCAACGGACGACGAAGCAGACGCCGAATAGGGACCTTGGGGAATTTCATTCCCCAAACCCCTGACCCAAGGGACAGCCTCGCGCTATGCGCACTGCTCCCGGTCTTGGGGAATTTCATTCCCCAAACCCCTGACCCAAGGGACAAGTCCCTTAGGAATCCCAGTATATCATGATTTTTGTGCGATCGAATGACCACATAGCAAAGCATCGAAATGCCCGCCACGATCATGGCGGGCATTTCGGCGTGCGCCGGGGGCCCCGCGAATCGAAGATTTGCGGGGTCGGCGAAAGTTCTTTTGCTTCTTTTCTTTCAAGAAAAGAAGGAGAAAAAAGAAAGGGAAAAAGAAGGAAAAAACGTTACTTCACAGCGTTCGCCAAGGTGTTGTCGACGATCTTGTCGTAGGGCGCCCGCGTCTCCAGGACACCGGCCTCGATGATCACGTCCTGCATGCGGTTGAAGTCGGCTTCGTTCATGGGCGGTGCAGCCGACCAGGCGTTGATGTTCTTGTAGTTCGTCACGACTTTCGTCAGAAGCGGTACATCGCTGTCGGGGAACTGCGGCGCGATGGCTTTGGCGATCGTTTCGGCGTCTTTCTCGGCCACCCAGGTTTGGCCTTTGGCGACGGCGTTCATGAAGCGCTGGTAGAGGTCCTTGTCTTTTTCGAGCCCGCTCTTTCGCACCATAAAGGCCGTAAAGGGGATGTCTTCGACTTCGCCGCCCACCGGCGCGAGGATGCAGCCTTTGCCTTCGTTTTCGCAGAGGCTGGCCGTCGGCTCAAAGAGCGTCACATACTCGGCGTCGCTGCCTTCGAAAGCACCGGCCATGAGATTGAACTGCACGCTCGTATCGACGTTCACGTTTTCGCCCGGGATCAGGCCATTTTGCTTCAGCACATACTCGAGCACCATGTTCGGCATGCCGCCTTTGCGCCCGCCTATGATCGTCTTGCCTTCGAGATCCTTCCAAGAGAAATTCTCGGTCTTGTTGCGTCCGACGAGGAAGGAACCGTCGGTACGCGTCAGTTGTCCGATGATCAGGGCGTGATCTTCGTTTCCTTCGTTAAAGACATACACAGCCGTCTCGGGGCCGAGGAGCGCGACCTGCGCGTCGCCCGACAGGAGCGCCGTCATCGACTTGTCGCTCCCGCCGCCGTTCACCAGGTCGATCGTCATGCCCTGTTCCGCGAAAAACCCATTCTCGATCGCGGCATAGAACGGCGCGTAGAACACCGAATGCGTCACTTCGTTCAGCGTGATCTTGTCGAGCACCTTTTCCTTCGGCTGGCATCCCGCTGCCACGACCAGGCAAAGCACCAACACTATCGCCAAGATCCGTTTATGTTTCCTTTCAAGCATCTCATTACCTCCCGTTGATTTCAGAACCTGGATCTACAGGGCGCAATACGCGCCTAGAGGCCGTCATTTCGTCCCATGCGTACAGGCTCTCAGACGATCCTACGGTTCAGAATATGTCGATGCCATCGCCTTTGTGCGGCGCGCGATCTTTGTGGTATAATGCGATAGATGAATGAAGCATGAGGGAGGGAACGCATTGCTCCACCGTCCCAGACGCCTCCGAAACGGACAAGCCATCCGCCACATGACCCGCGAAACCCGCGTGTCGCCCCGCCAGCTCATCTGGCCGATCTTCGTCCGCGACGGCGAAAACATCGTCGAACCCATCCCTTCGATGCCCGGTCAATCGCGCTACAGTGTCGACCGGCTCGAAGAACCGCTCGCACGCGCTCTGGATGCCGGCATCGCGGGCATTCTCTATTTCGGCGTGCCCGACATCGCAAAGAAAAACTCCCAGGGCAGCGAAGCCTGGAACGAAAACGGCGGCGTCCAGCGGGCGATCCGATACGCCAAAGCAGCCTTCCCCCATTTACTCGCGATCGCCGACGTCTGCCTTTGCGAATACACCTCGCACGGCCACTGCGGCCTACTCGACGGCGAAACGGTCATCAACGACGCGACTTTACCACTCCTGGCCCGCGCCGCCGTCAGCTACGCCCAATCCGGTGCCGACATCGTCGCGCCCAGCGACATGATGGATGGGCGCGTCGCCGCGATCCGCCATGCGCTCGACGAAGCCCAGTACACCGATCGCGCCATCATGAGCTACGCCGTCAAGTACGCGTCGGCGTTCTATGGGCCTTTTCGAGAAGCCGCCGGCTCGACGCCAGGTTTCGGCGATCGTCAGGGCTACCAAATGGACCCGCACAACGCCCGCGAAGCAATCAAAGAGGCGCTGCTCGACGTCGACGAAGGTGCCGACATGCTGATCGTCAAACCGGCAGGCCCCTACCTCGACATCATCCGCGCCGTCAAGGACGCAACGCACCTGCCCCTCGCCGCCTACCAGGTGTCGGGCGAGTACGCCATGCTCAAGGCCGCCGCGCAAAACGGCTGGATCGATGAGGCGCGCGCCGCCTGTGAAAGCGCCTTGTGCGCCTTCCGCGCGGGCACCGACATTCTGATCACCTATTACGCCAACGAACTCGCCCAGTGGATGCGCGAAGGCCGTCTGGGCTAGAGGGAGCCAGTATGCCAAATCTCATTCAATCCGCCGCCCTCTTCGAGCGCGCTTGCGGCCTCCTGCCGGGCGGCGTCAAGTCGCCCGTGCGCGCTTTCGGTGCGGTGGGCGGCACGCCCCGCTTTATCGAACGCGCCAAGGGCTGCCGGATCTACGACGCCGACGGCAACGCCTACGTCGATTACGTGCTGTCATGGGGCCCTGCTCTACTCGGCCACGCGCCCGCCGCCGTCGTCGAAGCCGTCACCGAAGCCGCCGCCAAAGGCCTGAGCTTCGGCGCGCCTTGCGAGGGCGAAGTCGCGATCGCCGAACGCATCCGCGCCCTCGTGCCCTGCATGGACATGCTTCGCATGGTCAATTCGGGCACAGAAGCCACCATGAGCGCACTTCGCTTGGCACGCGGTTTTACGGGGCGGGACAATTTTGTCAAGTTCGCGGGCTGCTACCACGGCCACGCCGACGCCATGCTCGTCGCGGCAGGAAGCGGTGCACTGACCCAGGGCGTTCCGAACAGCGCGGGCGTACCGGCTGATTTCGCCGCGCACACGATCGTCCTTCCCTACAACGATGTCGAAGCGGTGCGCGATTGCTTCCGCAAGCAAGGCGGCACGATCGCCGCGGTCTTCGTCGAGCCGATCGCCGCCAACATGGGCCTCGTCCTCCCCGCACCCGGCTTCTTGGAGACGCTCCGTGCCCTCTGCGACGAACACGGCGCACTTTTGGTATTCGACGAAGTGATCACGGGCTTCCGCCTCGCGCCCGGCGGCGCACAGCAGGCCTTCGGCATCGCGCCCGATCTGAGCTGCTTTGGCAAGATCATCGGCGGCGGCATGCCGGTCGGTTGTTACGGCGGACGCGCGGACGTCATGCGGCAGATCGCGCCTCTCGGTCCGGTCTACCAGGCCGGTACGCTGAGCGGCAACCCGGTCGCCATGGCGGCGGGCATCGCGACGCTCGACGCCATTCGCGCAGGCGGCGATCGCCTCTACGCCGATCTGGTAGCCAAAAGTGCACGCTTGGCCGACGGCTTGCAAAGCGCGGCCGACGACGCCGGCATCGCGCTGCAAACACCCCGCGCGACAGGAATCGCCGGTATCTTTTTCGCGGAAGCGCCCATCCGAAGCCACGCCGACCTTTCCAAGGCCGACGCAGGCCGCTATGCGCGCTTCTTCCACGGCATGCTCGAACGCGGCTTTGCCTTTGCGCCGAGCGCATTCGAAGCGATCTTTCTGTCCAGCGCCCACGACGACGAAAGCATCGACGCGACGATCGCCGCCGCGCGGGACGTTTTCGCCGAAATGGCGCGATAAGGGCGCTCCAAATCAGGCAGACTATCGGGAGAACCCCATAATGCCTGACGAGGAGACTTCACATGGAAACAAAACACACGACACTGCTTGTGGCGCCCGGCGAACGCGACGAAGAAAGCGCCTGCTGCCTGATGAAGGTCGCGGACATGCTCCGCGCCCAGATCGGCGGCACGATCGCCGTCACCTACCTGGCCCAGCTC
>JAVBLF010000025.1:0-66288 GCA_031553675.1 Eubacteriales bacterium
GCGCCATGGAAAGGCCGTGCCTACAATGTGAGAGAACGAAGATACGTGGACCACCACAACAGGGCGCGTTTGACGCGCCGACGCCGCCCGTGTGCGGCGCCTAAAGGAGACGGCATGGCACAAAATCTCACGCAAAAGATCGTCGCGGCGCATCTGGCGGGGGGCGACATGACGCCCGGCAGCGAGATCGCCCTTCGCATCGACCAGACGCTGACCCAGGATTCGACCGGCACGATGGCCTATCTTCAGTTTGAAGCCATGGGGGTCAGGCGGGTCAAGACGCTGCGATCGGTCGCCTACATTGACCACAACACGCTGCAAAGCGGTTTTGAAAACGCCGACGACCACAAGTACATCCAGACCGTCGCCAAGAAGCACGGCATCCATTTTTCGCGGCCCGGCAACGGCATCTGCCACCAGGTCGAGCTGGAACGTTTTGGCATCCCGGGGCAAACCCTGCTTGGCTCGGACAGCCACACCCCGACGGGCGGCGGCTTGGGCATGCTGGCGATCGGCGCGGGCGGGCTGGACGTCGCGGTCGCGATGGGGGGCGGCGCCTACTACCTCGCCATGCCCCGCGTGCTCGAAGTGCGCCTGACCGGAGCGCTTTCGCCCGGCGTCACGGCCAAGGACGTGATACTCGAAGTGCTGCGGCGGCTGACCGTCAAAGGCGGCGTCGGCAAGGTCGTCGAGTATACCGGGCCGGGCGTGGCGACGCTGACCGTGCCCGAACGCGCGACGATCACAAACATGGGCGCCGAACTGGGCGCGACGAGCTCGATCTTCCCGTCGGACGAAAACACGCGGGCTTTCTTGCGCGCTCAGGGCCGCGAGTCGGATTTTGTGTCGCTGGCCGCCGACGAGGGTGCGGCCTACGACGAATCGATCGCGATCGATCTGGCGGCGCTCGAACCGATGGCCGCCTGCCCGCACAGCCCGGACAACGTGAAAACCCTGGCCGAGATCGGCGCGATCCGCGTCGATCAGGTCTGCATCGGCAGCTGCACGAACAGCTCCTACGCCGATATGATGAAAGTCGCGCGGATCCTCAAGGGGAGAACGGTCCACCCGGATACCAGCCTGACCATTTCGCCCGGCTCGAAGCAGGTCATGACCATGCTCGCACAAAACGGCGCGCTGGCCGACATGATCGCCGCGGGCGCGCGCATACTCGAATCGGCGTGCGGCCCTTGCATCGGTATGGGGCAGAGCCCCGCGACGAACGCCGTTAGCCTCCGCAGCTTCAACCGCAACTTCTACGCCCGCTCCGGAACGGCGAGCGCCGACGTCTACCTGGCCAGCCCGGAGACTTGCGCGGCATCGGCGGTCTTCGGTGCGCTGACCGACCCCCGCACCCTCGGCGTCGACCTGAGCGTCGAGATGCCCGAACGCTTCGAGGCGAGCGACAACCTCGTCGTTCCGCCGGTCGAAGCGGGACATGAGGACGAGATCGAAGTCGTGCGCGGCCCGAACATCCAACCCTTTCCGGTCAACGTCGCGCTGCCGGAGCGTCTGGCGGGCGAAACCCTGCTTGTCATGGGCGACAACATCACGACCGACCACATCATGCCGTCGAACGCCAAACTCTTGCCCTTCCGCAGCAACATCCCCCACCTGAGCGACTACTGCCTCGCGCCGGTTGATCCGGATTTTCCGGCGCGTGCCAAGGAGAAAAAGGGCGGTTTCCTCGTCGCGGGGCAGAATTACGGCCAGGGTTCCAGCCGCGAACATGCCGCGCTCGTGCCGCTTTATCTCGGCATCAAGGCCGTGCTCGCCAAGAGCTTTGCCCGCATCCATCAGGCCAACCTGATCAACTCGGGCATCCTGCCGCTGACCTTCGTGAACGAGGACGACGCCGAGATCTTTGCGCAGGGCGACGAAATCGCAATTGAAAACGTACGCGGGCAGATCCAGGGCGGCGACGTCTTGACCGTCCGCAACGTCACGAAAAACCACGACATTTCGGTCAAGCTCGAACTCAGCCCCCGCCTGAAAGCGATCGTGCTGGCGGGTGGATTGCTGAACTACACGAGAGAGAACGTATAGCAGAGGCAATTTCAGGCGGGCGATTGATAACGCCAATCAAGGGTTGAACTTTGTTCAGGCAAAAATGGGATGATCCTTATGGTACGCGGGCGATTGATAATCGCCCCTACATCCCGATAACCTTGTTTGTGCGCCTGTAGGGGCGATTATCAATCGCCCGTTGCAGCAAAACAGCCTCGCGATACGTTGGGTTCGTAACCCTTGATTATCAATTGCCCGCTCTGAAAATACACATCGCTCCGGCTGCGGATTTCAACTCTTGCTTGGCGATACCAATCGCCGGTTGCAACAAATCAAACCAGCCATCGCCTTGGCGGGCTTGTCGTTGCGACCTCCCCAAAAATTGCTTTGGCAACGAGGCGAACGCCGAAGCTGCCAGGGGAAAGAGGAAGTTTTTGCGCAGCTTTTTTCAAAAAGCGCGTTCTCCCGTGCTTGAACGCATGCCCGCGCTGTGCTATAATTTCGAAGGATTACGCACTTTCGCCGACCGCCCGGGAAGTGCCGCACTGCGGTACCCGCGCGGAAAGACGCGGAAGGTGGAACAAAACTACTTTAATGAGGTGAAACCCATGGCAGTCATTTCCATGAAGCAGCTCCTGGAGGCGGGTGTCCACTTTGGCCACCAGACCCGCCGCTGGAACCCGAAGATGTCGGAGTACATCTTTACCGAACGCAACGGCATCTACATCATCGACCTGCAAAAGACCGTCCGCATGGTCGACGATGCGTACAACTTCATCCGCGACGTCGCCGCGAGCGGCAAGAGCGTCCTCTTCGTCGGCACGAAAAAGCAGGCCCAGGAATCGATCCAGGTCGAGGCGCAGCGCTGTGATCAGCACTTCATCAACGCGCGTTGGCTGGGCGGCATGCTGACCAACTTCAAGACCATCCGCACCCGCGTCGAAAAGATGAAGGAAATCGAGCGCATGCGCGAAAACGGCCAGATGGATCTGCTCCCGAAGAAGGAAGCGATCGGCCTCGACAAGCTGCATGAAAAGCTCGAAAACAACCTCGGCGGCATCCAGGACATGAAGCGCCTTCCCGGCGCGCTCTTCGTCGTTGACCCGAGAAAAGAACACATCGCCGTGCAGGAAGCCCGCACCCTGGGCATCCCGATCGTCGCGATCGTCGATACGAACTGTGACCCCGACGAGATCGATTACGTCATCCCCGGCAACGACGACGCCATCCGTGCGGTCAAACTGATCGCGGGCAAGATGGCCGACGCCGTTCTCGAAGGCCGTCAGGGCGCCCAGGGCGTCGATGAAGACGGCGAAGTCATCGAAGAAGGCGAAACCGAAGAAGCCGGCGCGTAAACCACACGACAATTGCGACGGCCCGCATCGCGGGCAGACGGGAGGATACAAATGGCAGAGATTACCGCCAGCATGGTAAAAGAGCTCCGCGAGCGCACAGGCGCGGGCATGATGGACTGCAAAAAAGCGCTGAGCGAGACCCAGGGCGACGTTGAAAAGGCGATCGACTTTCTGCGCGAAAAGGGACTCGCCGCCGCCGCCAAAAAGGCCGGACGCGTCGCCGCCGAAGGCATCGTCGAAAGCTACATCCACATGGGCGGCAAGGTCGGCGTCATGATCGAGCTGAACTGCGAAACCGATTTCGTCGCCAAGACCGATGAGTTCAAGGAATTGGCGCACGACATCGCCATGCACATCGCCGCGGCCAAACCGCTCTACGTTCACCGCGACGAAGTGACGGCCGAAGAGATCGCCCACGAAAAAGAGATCGCTCGCCAGCAGGCGCTCAACGATGGCAAGCCCGAGAAGATACTCGACAAGATCGTCGAGGGCCGCGCCGAAAAGTACATCAAAGAAGTCTGCGTGCTCGAGCAGCCCTTCGTCAAGGAGCCCAGCATCACGGTGGCGGAGCTGATCACGAGCAAAGTCGCCAAGATCGGCGAAAAGATCGACCTGCGCCGCTTTGCCCGCTACGAGATGGGCGAAGGCATCGAAAAGCGCGTTGACAACTTTGTCGAAGAAGTCATGGGCCAAATGCAAAGCTAAAGCTTCTTGGGAACACTCGATCTGGGTGTTCCCTTTTCGTACGCTCGTATTTTTGACACATGCGGAGGAATGGGTATGAACGAAAGCAAGAACAAACGCGTTCTGATCAAGCTAAGCGGCGAGGCGCTGGGCAGAGAAACGGCCGGCGCAGGCGCGTCGGGCATCGACTTCGACAAGCTCGACGCCGTCGCCAAGGTGCTGGCCGAACTGCAAACGCAGGGCTTCCAGATGGGCATCGTCATCGGTGGCGGCAACATCTTTCGGGGCCGAAATTCGGGCGACATGAACCGCACTGACGCAGACCACATGGGCATGCTCGCCACGGCGATCAACGCACTTGCCCTCAAAGACGCCCTCGAACGCGCCGGCGCACCCGCCCGCGTGCTGTCTGCCTTTCCGATGGAGCAGGTTTGCGACAGCTACTCCCAGCGCCACGCCGCCGCCTGCCTCGATCGCGGCGAAGTGCTCGTCTTCGCCTGCGGCATCGGCAAGCCCTACTTTTCCACCGACACGGCGAGCGCCCTTCGCGCTCTCGAGATCGGCGCCCACACGCTCTTTTGCGCCAAAAAGATCGACGGCGTTTACACCGGCGATCCCAACAAAGACGAAAACGCCGTTCGCCTCGACGAGCTCACCTATGCTGCCGTGCTGCGTGACGACCTTCAGGCGCTCGACCAAAGCGCTGTCGCGCTCTGCCGCGACTTCAAGCTACCGATCTTTTGCTTCAAGCTCGACAAGCCCGACTCGATCGCCGAGGCCCTCACCGGCAAGGCTGTCGGTACGTGGATCCGCTGAGCACGCGCTTTTTTGGGTACGCGCTTTTTTGAAAAAAAGCTGGCAAAAAACTTCTGACCATCGCGCTTTCGCCCTCAGCGTAACTTCGGGCGAATCCAATCGCGTCGCGATCACGCGCTCCTTCATGACTTCAGCGGAGTGAAAGGGGCTGCTTGGGGCGGGGCGGGCCGTCAAAAAAGACTTGTTTCGTTTGCGCGATTCACATACAATAGAGACAGAAAGGCGCGCAAGGGCGCTGTAACGACGTTTGAGGGCAAAGTGGCCCGTTTTGCGTATGGAGGATATGACCATGACCAGTGAAGTGATCGATACCGCAAAAGTAAAAATGGGCAAAACCTTGTCCGTCATGCTTCAGGATTTTTCGTCGCTCCGGGCCGGCCGCGCCAATGCGCAGGTGCTCGACCGCATCATGGTCGATTACTACGGCACGCCGACGCCCATCAACCAGCTCGGCAACCTCTCGATTCCGGAGCCGCGCCTGCTTCTGATCAGCGTGTGGGATACCAAGGCGATCTCAGCCGTCGAGAAGGCCATCCAGGGCGCGAACATTGGCATTAACCCGACGAACGACGGCAAATGCATCCGCCTCGTCTTCCCCGAGCTGACCGAAGAACGCCGCAAAGAGCTCTGTAAGACGGTTGCCAAACGCGCCGAGGAAGCTAAGGTCGCCATCCGCGCGATCCGCCGCGACGCCAAGGACACCTTGAAAAAACAGGAAAAAGGCAGCGAGATCACCGAGGACGACCTCAAGGATCTCGAAGACGAGCTTCAGAAGCAGACCGACAACTACATCAAAGACATCGACAAAGAGGCCGCCGCGAAAGAAAAAGAGATCATGGCCGTTTGAGGCAGCGCATGAACGACACAAAACCGACCTCTTGGCAGACCCTCTTGGGCCTCGATTGGTATGAAGCAAAGCGGCGCTTGCAGGACGCAGGCGCCGATGTTTGCGTTTCCCGCACCTATGGGCGAAAGGGCCCCGTCGAGGGCGCCGATTCCGAACGCGTCATCCGCGTCACGCAAAACGGCGACACCGTCGAGATCCTACTCTCCTCCTTTCGCACGACGCCCACGCTTTGAGCCGGTGCCCATACTTTGACGCAAGAAACCGACGCATTGCAAAAGCTTTGTAGATACGAAACAACCAAGCAGTTTTCCACTCGCAAGGCAACGGCACGGTCGACGGGAGTCGGCCATGCCGGGGTGCCGAAGGCATACAGATTTCTTTTGCTACTTTTCTTTTTAAAGAAAAGTAGAAGAAAAGCAGAAAGCAAAACAGGGGGTGCCCCATGACCGAAACCCGCGATGACCTGATTGCCCGCCTCCGCGCCGGTGGAATTCCGGCGCACGTCGGGATCATCATGGACGGCAACGGCCGTTGGGCGCAGGCGCGCGGCATGGCCCGCACGCTGGGGCACCGCGCAGGCGTCGAGCGGATCCGGAGCGTGCTGCGCATGAGTGACGATCTCGGTGTCAAGGCGCTGTCGGTGTACGCGTTTTCGAGCGAGACTTGGAAGCGTCCGGCCTGGGAGATCAACGCGTTGATGGCGCTTTTGACCGAGTTCATGCAAAAAGAGATCGATGCACTCGACCGCGAGCGCGTGAAAATTGCGTTTATGGGTGAAACCGAGGCGCTGCCTGCGTCGGCGCGCAAGGCGATCGTCGAGGCAAGCAGCCGCACCGAAGGCAACGACGGGATCGTATTCAACGTCGCGCTCAATTACGGGGGGCGGGCGGAGATCGTCCGCGCCGCACGGATCGCGCATGAAGAGGCGTTGTCAGGCGCGATCGGGACGGTCGATGAGGCGGCGATCGCCAGGCATTTGTACACGGCTGGCCTGCCCGAGCTCGACCTTTTGATCCGCACGAGCGGTGAGCTGCGACTCAGCAATTTCATGCTTTGGCAGTGCGCGTATGCCGAATTCGTGTTTGCCGATATGCATTGGCCCGACTTCGACGACGCGGCGTACGGCGCGTCCATCGCGGAATACCAGACGAGAAAGCGGCGTTTCGGCGGCTTGTGATTTGCTTTTGCGGACAAGCACGGCTATAATAGGCATCATGGAAGAGCAAACCACGCCTCGTAAGCAAACGCGCCGCAAGGCAAAGGATGGGAACGGCATGCTACAACGCATCATATCCGGCGTGATTATGGCGGCCGTCAGCATCGCGATCCTTTTGCTCGGCCCGATCTGGCGCATGCTGCTCGTGGCGGCGCTCATGCTGGTCTCCAACCACGAGATGCTCGGCGCGATCCGTTCGTTTGGCCTCTCGCCGCGATCCTGGCCGAGTTACGCCTTTGTGGTTGCCGTCTTCGCGCTCAGCTTCCTCGGCCGGACGGACGCCTATTGGCCGGCGCTCGTCTTCGTCACGCTTGCCATCTTCGGCCAGCGCGTGCTGACCAAGGACATGCGCGTCATCGACTGTTTCGCGTCGCTTTTGCCGGTGCTTTACCCGCTGAGCATGTACCAGTTTCTGCTTTCGGCTTCTGCGCATGAGAACGCGATGAGCTTTTGCATCCTCTTCACCGGCATCGGCGCGGCCTGTCTGAGCGACACCTTTGCGCTCTTTGGCGGGCTGGCGTTTGGAAAGCACAAGCTTGCGCCCGACATCAGCCCCAAGAAAACATGGGAAGGCGCCATATCGGGCTTTCTCGGCGGTTTGGTGGCGGCGGCGATCGTCTGGTGGGTACAGGGGTTTTGGCACGCGCAATTTCCGCTGCCGATCTACCTGATCAGTGGTGCACTGGCTTCGGTAGCCGGGCAGATCGGCGACCTCGCCGCGTCCGGCATCAAGCGCGAAGCTGGGATCAAGGACTTTGGAACGATCATACCCGGGCACGGCGGCATACTCGATCGCATGGACAGCATCCTATTCGCCGTGCCGGTCGTGTCGATCGTGTTCGAGATCTACGGCATCTAACAGCAAGGGGATCCTATCGTGAATCCAATGAAACTCGCGATCCTGGGCGCAAGCGGTTCGATCGGGCGGCAAACGCTGTCCGTCGCCGAGGCGCACCCGGATCGTTTTTCCGTCTGTGCGGTCAGCGTGGGGCGCAACGAAGAGGCGCTCGCCGCGATCGCCGCGCGGCACAAGCCCGCCTATGCGGGCATTTCAGAAGCGAACGCAAAACCAGCGCTTCCGGCGGGAACGACCTTGCTGGCAGGTTCTGACGCGAATGCGGCGCTCGCCGCGCTCGACGAAGTTGACGCCGTCGTGATCGCCATCCCCGGCATGGAGGCGATACACGCGCTCTTGGCGGCAGCGCGGGCGAAAAAGCGCATCGCGATCGCCAACAAGGAATGCCTCGTCTGCGGCGGGGACTTCGTGCGGCGCGAGATGGCGCGTTTCGGCGCAAAGCTTTACCCAATCGACAGCGAGCAGAGCGCGATCTTTCAGTGCTTGCAGGGCATCGCCGATCCCGAAGAAGTGTCGCGGCTGATCTTAACGGCGTCGGGCGGCCCGTTTCGGACCTGGCCCAAAGACGCGATCGCCGACGCGAAGCCGGAGCAGGCGCTCGCGCATCCGTCGTGGCGCATGGGAAAGAAGATCACCGTCGATTCGGCCAGCCTGGTCAACAAGGGTCTGGAGGTGATCGAGGCGCATTTTCTGTTTGGCGTACCCGCAGAGCGCATTGCCGTCGCGATCCACCCGCAAAGCATCGTGCATTCGATGGTCGAAACGGTGGACGGGGCCACGCTGGCCCAGCTCGGCACGCCCGACATGCGCCTCGCGATCCAGTACGCGCTGACCTGCCCCCAACGCATCGAGAGTCCCGCCGCGCCGCTCGATTGGGGCAAGCTGGCCCAGCTTACGTTTGAGATGCCTGACGGCGATCGCTTTCCCGGTCTGCCGCTCGCATACGAGGCGCTGCGCATGGGCGGCACGGCGCCTGTCGTCTACAACGCGGCCGACGAGGTGGCCGTCGCCGCCTTTCTCGACGGCGCGATCCGCTTCGGCGAAATCGCTGCATGGATCGCGTCGGCGCTGGAACACACGCCCGTGACGCCGCTGGACGGCCTCGAAGCCATACTCGAAACCGATCGGGTTGTGCGTCGTTTCGTGTCGGAGCGCATCGCAAGGGCAAGCCGCGCATAAGATTAATACGCACTGATCGCGCGTTTTGCGTTTTGGAGAGGAGAATCATCGATTTGAGTCTGTTTACGTCGGCAGCGTCGATCGTCGGCGCGCTGATCCTGCTGTGCATACTGGTGTTTTTCCACGAGCTGGGTCACTATGCGGTGGGGCGTTTCTTTGGCTTCGGCGTGCGGGAGTTCGCGATCGGTTTCGGCCCCAAGATCGTAGCGCGCACCGGCAAGGACGGCACGGTCTATAGCTTGCGGGTTTTTCCGCTCGGCGGCTTTTGCGCCTTTTATGGCGAGGACGAAGTGCCCAACGACGATCCGCGTTCGTTCAACAACAAAGCGCCCTACAAGCGCTTTTTGCTCCAACTCGCCGGACCGGTGATGAACGTGCTGCTCGCGGTCGTGCTGGCCCTCGCTTTCATCAACCTTTACGGCAGCGACATCCCCGTCGTGACAGCCGTCACGCCCGATTCGCCCGCGATGCAGGCAGGCCTTTTGCCGGGGGACGTGATCCGCGCGGTCGAGGGGGAGAGGGTCTTGCACTACAGCCTGCCTGAGGCGATCGCTACCGTCAAGACGCCCGAGGTGAAGATCACCGTCGAGCGCGCGGAGCAAGTGACTGTTTTGACCATGACGCGCCAGGCGAAAGTGGAAGGCGGCTATGGTTTGCTCGGGATCGAATGGGGACGCCTCAAGCTGCCGTTTTGGCAGACGATCGGGGCATCGTTTCGTTTTACCTTTGACTTTGTGAAAGAGATTCTCAGCGCGCTCGGCTCGATGTTCGTCCAGCCCGAACGGATCGCGACCGATTTCACCGGACCGGTCGGCACGGTGGCGATCATCGGCCAGAACATCACCTACGGCTGGAGCGCGATCCTGCTGATGAGCTGCCTTTTGAGCGTCAACCTCGGCGTATTCAACCTTTTGCCCTTCCCGGGGCTCGACGGCGGACGCATGGTGTTCAGCGCCATCGAGATGATCCTGCACCGTCCGGTCTCCCAGCGCATCGAGGGGGCGATCCATGCCGCCGGATTTGCGCTCCTGATGGCTTTCATCATCTTCCTGACCTTCGGCGACATCAGCCGCATTGTGGCCGGCTGACGGTAGAGGAGTGCGCATGCGGAAAAAGATCATGATACGCGGCACGCCCGTCGGCGGAGGCGAGCCGGTCGTTGTGCAGTCGATGTGCAACACGAAGACGGCCGACGTCGACGCGACGGTGGCGCAGATCCGGCGGCTGGAACGCGCGGGCTGTGAGATCGTGCGCTTTGCGGTGCCGGACATCGAGAGCGCCGAGGCGATCGGAGACATCAAGGCCCGAACGAAGCTCCCCCTCGTGGCGGACATCCACTTCGACCACCGCTTGGCGATCGCCGCCATTGAAAAAGGGATCGACAAGCTGCGGATCAACCCGGGCAACATCGGCGGGCAGCTCAAGGTGCGCGAATTGGCGCGCGCCGCCAAGGAAGCCGGTGTGCCGATCCGGATCGGCGTCAACGCGGGTTCGCTCGAAAAGGCGCTTTTGAAGCGCTACGGTGGCCCGACCGCCGAGGCGTTGGCGGAGAGCGCCCTCTCCCACGCGGCGCTCCTGGAGGCCGAGGGCTTTGAAGACATCGTGCTCTCGATCAAGGCCAGCGACGTCAGGACGATGGTCGAGGCCAACCGCGCCTTGGCCGAACGTTGCGATTACCCGCTACACATCGGCGTCACCGAGGCGGGCAGCGGCATCGACTGTGAAGTCAAGTCGGCGGTCGGCATCGGGACGCTCCTGATGGAGGGCATCGGCGATACGATTCGCGTCTCGATGACGGGCGATCCCGTGCGGGAAGTGCGGGCGGCCTGGCGCATTTTGAACGCATCCGGCGTCCGGCGGCGGGGCATCGAGCTGATCTCCTGCCCGACCTGCGCGCGCACCGGGGGCGATATGGTCAAGATCGCAGCCGAGATCAAGCGGCGGCTGCCCAAGACGAACCAAACGCTCAAGGTCGCCATCATGGGCTGCGCGGTCAACGGTCCCGGCGAGGCGCGCGAAGCCGACGTCGGCGTGGCGTTTGGCCCGACGAAGTGTGTGTTGTTTTCGCATGGCAAGGTGATCGCGAGCGTCCCGCACGACAAAGCCGCGGATGCGCTTCTGGAGCAGATCCGCCTGCGCCTGACATAGTTTTTGCTTTTCACAGGTGGTTGGAATGAACGCAACAAAGGACGATTGGAAGCAATACGCGCGGACGGCGTTGCCCGACGCGCTCTTAGATGAAATCGAGCTCGACGCCGTGCGCGTCGACGAAACGGGCGGGCGGATCGCGATCCGCCTGCTTTCGCGTGCCTTGCTGTCCGACGCGCAACAGAGCGCGTTGGCCGAAGCGATCGCGCAGCCGCTGCGGACGGCGGCGCGGCGCGAGATCGCCGTGGGTGTGACGGTGCGTTCGAACGCGCCACCCGCGAAGCCGCGGCTCGTGCCGACTGCGGCGCCCCCCGAAAAACGTGAAGCCGCCCAGCCGTCCTACAAGCCGGTCTTCGGCAAGCTCACGAAAAAGGCACCACAGGCTATCGGCGCGATCGACGAGAGCGATGGTCGGGTCAAGGTCGAGGGGCGGGTCTTCCAGCGCGACGTGAAGGAAACGCGCGACGGCAAGAAGATCATTCTGATCTTCGCCGTGACCGACGAGACGGACAGCATCTCGTGCAAACGCCTGATGGACAAGCAATCCGGCGAGGCCAAGAAAGCCGTCGCCGCCGTACAGGTGGGGAAGCGGCTGCTCGTCGAGGGTTCGGCATACCAGGATCGCTTCAGCGGCAACGAGCTCGTGATCGACGTCACGGGTATGGCGGAAGCGCCTGCCGCGGCCAAACGCGTCGATGCGGCGGCGGACAAGCGCGTCGAGCTGCACCTGCATACCCAGATGAGCACGCTTGACAGCACGCTCACCGTGGCCGACGCCGTTCAGACGGCGGCGCGCTGGGGGCACAGCGCCATCGCCGTCACCGACCACGGCGTCGTGCAGGCCTTTCCGGACTTTTATTCCGAAGCGAAAAAGGCAGGGATCAAGGCGATCTTCGGCATGGAGGGCTACCTCTACGACGACTGCGCCGCGCTCCCGATCGACGATGCGAGAGGGCGCGACTTCGTCGTCTTTGACATCGAGACGACCGGACTGAAAGAAAAGACCGACCAGATCACCGAGATCGGCGCGGTGCGGCTGCGAGACGGCGCGATCGTCGATCGCTTTTCGACTTTCGTCAACCCGCAGAAGCCCATCCCGCCCGAGATCGTCGAGCTGACCGGTATCACGGACGAGATGGTCGCCGATGCCCCCATGCCGGAAGACGCGCTGCGGGACTTCGCCGCCTACTGCCAGGGGGCGGTGTTGGTGGCGCACAACGCGACGAACTTCGACGTGAAGTTTATTCTCGAGCACGCCGACCGCTACGAAATCGCCTTCGATATGCCCCACATCGACACGCTGCCACTCGCGCGATATCTGCTGCGCGAACCGGACGCGCGCCACAGCCTCGACGCGTTGACGGCGTACTTCGGCGTGTTGCTGGAGAACCACCACCGCGCCGACTGCGACGCTGAAGCGACGGCGCAGGTCTTCCTGAAGCTCTGGGCGCTATGGGAGGCGCAGGGCATGGACACGCTTCCCGTCGTGACGGACGATCACCGCCGTCGGGACAGCAAGGAAAAAAACCGCAACCACCACATTGTTCTGCTCGTGCGGGACGAGATCGGGCTAAAAAATCTTTACCAACTCGTGACCTTTTCGCACCTCAAGCATTTTTTGCGCAGACCGCGCATTCCCCGCAGCCTGCTGCTGCTCCATCGGGAGGGTTTGATCCTCGGGAGCGCCTGCGAATCGGGCGAGATCTTCCGCTCGATGGTGCAGGGCAAGGACGACGCAAGGTTGGCGCGGATCGCTGCTTTCTACGACTACCTCGAAGTGCAGCCGATCGGCAACAACGGTTTTTTGGTGCGCGAGGGTGTCGCGGCCGATGACGAGGCGCTGCGGGACTACAACCGCCGCATCGTGGCGCTTGCCGAACGCCTGGGCAAGCCTTGCGTCGCGACGACGGATGCGCACTTCCTCGACCCGGGCGACGAGCAATACCGCCGCATCCTGCTCGACAGCCAGAAGTTTCCGGACGCCGACCACCAGCCGCCGCTTTTCATGAAGACGACGGACGAAATGTTGGCGGAGTTTTCCTACCTTGGCGCGGAAAAGGCGCGTGAAATCGTCATCGAGGCGCCCAACGCGATCGCCGAACAGTGCAAGATGCTGCGGCCCTTTCCGGCGGAGACTTGCCAGCCCTCGATCCCCGGCGCGGAAGAGGAGCTCGTCAAAAGCTGCGAAGAAAAGGCGCGCGCGATCTATGGCGACCCGATGCCCGACATCGTGCGGCAGCGACTCGATCACGAGCTGGGCGCGATTACAAAATACGGTTTTTCCTCGCTCTACGTGACGGCCCGCCGCCTCGTGATGAAGAGCAACGAGGACGGCTACCTCGTCGGATCGCGCGGATCGGTCGGTTCGTCGCTCGTGGCATTTTTGTCGGGCATCACCGAGGTCAATGCGCTGCAACCGCACTACGTCTGCCCGCAATGCCGGCATTCCGACTTTGGTGTCGATCTGGGGGAATTCGCCTGCGGCTGTGACCTGCCTGACAAAGTATGTCCCAGCTGTGGGACGAGTTACGTCAAGGACGGCTACAACATTCCCTTTGAGACCTTTCTCGGCTTCGAGGGCGACAAAGTACCGGACATCGACCTCAACTTTTCGGGCGATTACCAGCCTGTCGCGCACAAGTACACCGAGGTGCTTTTCGGCGAGGGCAAAGTCTTCCGCGCGGGCACGATATCGGGCATCCAGGAAAAAACGGCCTACGGCTACGTGATGAAGTACTTCGAGGCGCGCGATAGGACCGCGCGGCGCGCCGAGGTCGAACGCCTGGCGTCCGGCTGCTGCGGCGTCAAGCGCACGACCGGTCAGCACCCCGGCGGCATCGTCGTCGTGCCGGCCGATCGCGACGTACACGAATTTACGCCCCTCCAGCATCCGGCCGACAAAGATTCGGCGGGCAGCGTGACGACCCACTTCGACTTCGCGTCCATGCACGACACGCTCGTCAAGCTGGACATCCTCGGCCACGACGATCCGACCGTGATCCGCATGCTCCAAGACTTGACCGGCATCGATCCCAAGACGATCCCGCTCGACGACGAAAAGACGATGAGCATTTTTTCCTCGGTCGAAGCACTGGGCATCGACGCGAAAGAGCTGGGCAGCGAAGTCGCCACCTTCGGCGTGCCGGAGTTCGGGACGAACTTTGTCCGCCGCATGCTCGTCGAGACCCGCCCGACGACGATGGAAGAACTGGTGCGCATTTCGGGCTTGTCGCACGGCACGGACGTCTGGACAAACAACGCGCAGGAGCTCGTCAACGCGGGCACCGTGACGCTCAGCCAGGCGATCTGCACGCGCGACGACATCATGACCTACCTGATCCGCTGCGGGATGGACAAAAAAGAGTCGTTCAACATCATGGAGAGGGTGCGCAAAGGCAAGGGCCTGGCTCCAGAGATGGAAGCGTCCATGCGGGCGTCCAACGTGCCGGAGTGGTACATCGGATCGTGCAAGAAGATCAAATACATGTTTCCGCGTGCCCACGCCGCCGCCTACGTCATGATGGCATTCCGCATCGCCTATTGCAAAGTGCACCACCCGGCGGCCTACTATGCGGCCTATTTCACGGTGCGTGCCGACGCTTTCGACATTGCCGAAGCGGCGCAGTCCATCTCGGCGATCAAGCGGCGCATCAAGGAAATTGCGGGGCAGGGGCTCAAGGCGAGCGAGAAGGAAAAGTCGCTCCTCACCGTGCTCGAAGTCGTGCTCGAAATGAAACTGCGCGGCCTCAACTTTGCGCCGATGGACATCATGCTGTCCGACGCGGCCAAGTTCCAGATCGTCGATGAAAAAACGCTCCGCCCGCCGCTTGATACGATTGCGGGCTTGGGTGCGAAGGCGGCTGAGAGCATCGCGGCCGCTCGCACCGAGGGGCCTTTCCAAACACACGAAGACCTGCAAAAACGCGCCAAAGTCGGCAAAGCCACGACCGACACCCTCGCCGCCGCCGGTTGCCTCGACGGAATTCCAGAGAGCGCACAAATGTCGCTTTTCGCGGGCATGGAGAACGCGCTTTTTTGAAAAAAAGCTGCGCAAAAAACCTCCGCGTTTCCCTTTCGCCCTTCACTTCGTTCGGGCGAAAATGGGATGTAGCGAGTTGATGCGGGCGGTTGCCGATGCGAATCAAGGTTTGAACCCCGCAACCGAAGCGAGGTTTTTCCAGAGCGGGCGATTGATAATGCGAATCAAGCGTTACAATCCGCAACGTGTCGAAAGGCCATTCTGTTGCAGCGGGCGATTGATAATCGCCCCTACAGGCGCACAAAAACGGCTATCGGGTTGTAGGGGCGATTATCAATCGCCCGCGTATCATAAGGATCATCCCATTTTTGCCTGAACAAAGTTCAACCCTTGATTGGCGTTCGAAACATGGAGGAAGCGTTCATGGGTGAATCATTGGGCCTAATCGAAACCAAAGGACTGATCGGGGCGATCGAAGCCGCCGACGCCATGACGAAATCGGCCAATGTCGCGCTGATTGGCTATGAAAAGATCGGCTCCGGTTTGGTCACGGTCATGGTGCGCGGTGACGTCGGCGCAGTCAAGGCGGCCGTCGACGCGGGCGCTTGTGCGGCCTCCAAGGTCGGCGAGCTCGTGTCTCAACACGTCATTCCGCGTCCCCACGCCGACGTCGAAAAGATCTTGCCCCAGTCGCAGTAAGGAGTGGCTGATATGCTTGCCGACAACGCCTTCACGCTGGAAGAATGGCTCAAGCAGCTCACGCGTCTCGTCGTCGAAGCGCTACGCGATAAGGCGTCTGCGCCCACGGTTCCGATCGGCGTGTCCAACCGGCACGTCCACCTGGATCGCGCGGACATGGACGCGCTCTTTGGCCCGGACAGTGAACTGACTCCGCGCAACGATCTGAGCCAGCCCGGCCAGTATGCCGCCCAGGAGACGATCACCATACGGGGTCCCAAGGGCGAGTTCAAAAAGGTTCGCGTTCTCGGCCCGCTCCGCAAGCAAACGCAAGTCGAGCTATCGCTGTCCGATTCCTACGCGCTGGGCATTCGCATCGAAGTGCGCGAATCGGGCCAGCTCCAAGGCAGCACCGGCCTCCAACTGATCGGGCCGAAAGGGTCGATCCAGAAGGCATCCGGCGCGATCGCGGCGCTGCGCCACATCCACATGACGCCGGAATACGCCCAAAACTGGGGCCTCGGCGACAAGGATTTCGTCGACGTCGAAGTCGGCGGGGAGCGCGGCGCGATCTACCGCAACGTGCTTGTGCGCGTCTCGCCCGATTACCGCGAGGAGATGCACGTCGACCTCGACGAGGCAAACGCCGCGGGGTTGAAAAACGGCGATCGCGCGACGATCCGACTTCCGAATGGGTGAGAAGATGGCCGAATCCCTCACAAGCTGTAACGCGCTCTTGATGGAGTTTTCTCGGCTGATCGAACTCAAGCGACACAACGCCTGGGAGGGCAAGCTGCGCGCGGGTGTCGACCTCGGCACGGCCAACATCGTGCTGGCCGTCGTCGACGAGCGCGGCAAACCCATCGCGGGCGCATCCTACCCGTCCACCGTCGTGCGCGACGGCATCGTCGTCGATTACATGGGGGCGGTGAAGGTCGTCCGCCAGCTCAAGGCCGAACTTGAAACGCGCCTGGGCATCCGCCTCGAAGACGCCGCCTGTGCCATTCCGCCCGGCATACTCGTCGGCAACGTCAGGGCGATCGGCAACGTCGTCGAAGCGGCGGATTTCTGCCTGAAAAACATCGTCGACGAACCGACGGCCGCCGCGACGGTGCTGGGCATCGAATCGGGCGCCGTCGTCGACGTCGGCGGCGGCACGACCGGCATCAGCATACTTGAACAGGGCGAAGTGGTCTTCACCGGCGACGAAGCGACCGGTGGCCACCACATGACGCTGGTGCTGGCCGGTTTCCACGGATGCTCGATCGAGGCGGCCGAAACCAAAAAACGCGACCCCGCCCAGGAAGCCGACGTCTTCCCGATCGTCAAACCGGTCGTCGAAAAGATGGCGTCGATCATCCGGGGCTTTCTCCGAGAACACCCCGTCGAAGCGGTCTACGTCGTGGGCGGAGCCTGCTGCTTTTCGCAGTTCGAGCAGGTTCTCGCGCAGTGGGTGGGCGTCCCGGTCTACAAGCCGGCCGCGCCCCTACTCGCGACCCCCCTCGGCATCGCGATGAACTGCCGATAAACGATGGTGAGGCAAGTGACTGAACAAAGCGTGCGGGACATCGTGCTCGCAAGCCTGGCGGAGGAGATCGCGCGGCGGGTGGCCGAGAAGCTGCTCGCGCGGCAAAAAAAGGCGCTCGTCGTCTACACGGGCTCTCTCCTGAGCTTCGACGCGGCGCTCGACAGCCTCGTTCGCCTCCGACAAGAAGGCTTTACGTATCACGTTCTCCTGACAACAAACGCGGCTCGAATTCTCGACACTGGCCGCATCGAAGCCGCCCTCGCGCCGGAAACGCTCGCGATCGGCGAAAGCGATCGGCCGCCCGAGCTCTACGCAGCGCCCTTCGACACCATCCTCGTTCCAGCGCTGACGGCGCACACCGCCGCCCGCCTCGCCGCTTGCATGGCGGACACGGCGGCTGCGCGCGTCATCCTCAATTCGATGATGCGCGGCAAGAACGTCGTCGTCTCGGTCGATGGATGCTGTCCCGACAACGAGGAACGCGCCCAAAAAGGCTATCGCATGACCGAGGCTTTGAAAGCGCGCCTTCGGGAGAATCTCGAAACGATCCGATCCTACGGCGCGACCCTGGCTCGCGCGAAGTCATTCGACAGGGCCACCCTGCGGGCCATCGCGCCATCATGGGCGCAAAGCCCGAGCCGGCCGGCAAAGCCGTCATACCGCCACGAAGGCAAAGTCCTCAGCAGAACCGACGTCGCCGCCCTCGCCCCCCAGAGCGTCCTTGCCGTCGCGCCGGGTTGCGTCATCACCCAGCTCGCGCGGGATCTTGCGGCGGAACGGGGCATCGCGATCGTCGAAACGTGATTGAAACACCTGAGTCCATGCGTTGGCGCGTGGGTTCGGACAAGATGAAGGCAGGTGACGCCATGTATTTGGGCAAAGTGATCGGCACCGTCGTCTCGACCAGCAAGAACGAAAACCTCGTCGGCATGAAGCTGCTCGTCGTCGCCATGCTGGATGCACACAAAAACCCCACCGGCGTGACGGAGATCGCCGTCGATTCGGTCGGCGCAGGCACAGGTGAAATCGTGATCGTCTGCAAGGGCAGCTCGGCGCGCACCGTCTTCGGCAACGGCGCCGCCCCCGTCGACAGCGCGATCGTCGGCATCGTGGACACCGTGGAGGTGGGCTGAGATGGCCAACCTCTACACCAAGACCGGCGACAAAGGCACGACCGCCCTCGTCGGCGGATCGCGGGTCAGCAAGGCCAGCCTCCGCGTCGATTGCTATGGCACCGTAGATGAAGCGAACTCCATGCTCGGTCTGGCCTACGCCAAGAGCGAGCGTCCCTTCGTCCGGAAAAGCGTACGGACGATCCAGGGCAGGCTCTTTGCGCTCGGGGCTGAACTCGCCAGCGGAGAGGGTGCGGCCGACACGCTCCATGACCGCATCGGAGAAGGCGACATCGTCTTTCTCGAAAGGGTGGTCGATACCTGCACGGAGACGACCGGCGTCCAGACCCATTTCGTGATACCGGGCGTCAACGAAGCGTCGGCGACGCTCCATGTCGCGCGGACGATCGTCCGGCGCGCCGAACGCCGCATGGTCGAACTCGCTTCTGACGAAGACCTGCGCGAAGACCTCATCCGCTATGCCAACCGCCTGTCGGACGCGATCTACGCCTTGGCGCGGCTCGAAGAGGAGCTTTGTCGCCACGACGCTTTCATCGCGGAGGTCGCCGTCCGCGTCCGCCAAAAACTCGCCGCATACGGTTCATCCCACACATCTCGTTCCATCTGGGTCCAGGAGGGTTCTACCATGAATCTGGAAAGCATGCTCAAAGTGGCCGACCGCGCGCGCGAAAAGGCCACTGAAATCAAGGTGCCCATGGCAATCGCCGTCGTCGATGACGGCGGAAACACCGTCCTCTTCCAGCGCATGGACGGCACCATACTCGCCAGCTCCGACATCGCGGTCAACAAGGCATTTACGGCTGTGTCGCTGCGCATGTCGACCGACAAGGTGGGCGAACTGTCCCAGCCCGGCGCCTCACTCTACGGCCTCCAAAACACCAACCAGGGCAAGATGGTGATCTTCGGCGGCGGCTTCCCGATCGAGGAAGACGGCAAGGTCGTCGGCGCGATCGGCGTATCCGGCGGCTCGGTCGAAGAAGACATGATCGTCGCCAGTTACGCAATTGGCTTGACCTGAAACCTGCGAGCCCCCCGATAAAATCAATTGGGGCAAAGAAAGGGATTCTAAAGGGTCCTCGACCCTTTAGCTGGGGGTATGGGGGACAGAGTCCCCCAAAAAGAGGCCCGATAGGAGGGATACGAACCTTGAACTTCGATGCCCAATTCGTCGAAACCGTGGTCAAACAGGTGCTGACGCGCGTGGAGAGTCCGGCCGTCCTTTTGGAAGGGGCGCTGGGGGTCTTCGCCGACATGAACGACGCGGTCGAAGCCGCCACCTGTGCGCAACGCGCTTACATGCGCTGCACGATGGCCGATCGGGCCCGCTTCGTACAGGCCATGCGCGACACACTGCTCGACCCGACCAACCTGGAAGCGCTGTCGCGCGAGGCCGCCGAAGAGACCGGCATGGGTAACTGCGAGCACAAGAAGCTCAAAAACGCCCTTGTCGCCACGAAGACGCCCGGCACCGAGGATTTGACCACCGAAGCCATGACGGGCGACGATGGCCTGACCCTCGTCGAGTATTCGCCCTTTGGCGTCATCGGTGCGATCACGCCGACGACCAACCCCACCGAAACGATCTTTTGCAACGCGATCGGCATGTTGGCCGCCGGAAATGCCGTCGTTTTCAGCCCCCATCCGAGGGCGAAGAAGGTCTGCCTCCACGCAATCCGCCTGATCAACGCGGTGCTGGCGGCCGCTGGTGCGCCGGAAAACCTCGTCACGACCGTGGCCGAGCCGTCGATCGAAAACACCCAGGCCATGATGGCCCATCCCGACGTGCGCATGCTCGTCGCGACGGGCGGCCCTGCGATCGTCAAGACGGTACTCAGCAGCGGCAAAAAGGCCATCGGCGCGGGTGCGGGCAATCCGCCCGTCGTCGTCGACGAGACGGCCGACGTCGAAAAAGCAGCCAAGGACATCATCGACGGCTGCTCCTTCGACAACAACCTGCCTTGCATCGCCGAAAAAGAAGTGATCGCCGTCGATTCGGTGGCCGACTACCTGATCTTCAACATGAAGAAGTTCGGCGCGCTGGAGATCAAAGATCCGCTTGTGATCGAGCAGCTCGCGCAGACGGTGCTGCAAGACGGCGGCAAAGGCCCCAAAGCTGAGTTCGTCGGCAAAAACGCGGCTTACCTCCTCGACGCGATTGGCTACCCGCACGACGATTCCGTCCGCGCGATCATCCTGGAAACGGCGGTTTCGCATCCGTTCGTCCAACACGAGCTGATGATGCCCATCCTGCCGATCGTCCGCGCGCCCGACGTCGATACCGCGATCGAGATCGCGTTCGACTGCGAACACGGCTTCCGCCACACCGCGATCATGCATTCGAAGAACGTCGACAAGCTGTCCAAGATGGCCAAAGCGATCCAGACGACGATCTTCGTGAAAAACGGCCCGTCCTACGCCGGGATCGGCGTCGGCGGCGAGGGCTTTGCGACCTTTACGATCGCGGGTCCGACCGGCGAAGGCTTGACTTCGGCTAAGACCTTCGCACGAAAACGCAGATGTGTACTGGTCGGCGGCTTCGATGTGCGATGACAGAAAGGCGGTCGTATGGAACAGGATTGGATCGCCCTCGTCCAGGAGGCAGGGGTGGTGGGGGCAGGCGGGGCCGGTTTCCCCACCCACGTCAAGCTGCGCGCCCAGGCCGATACGGTCATCATCAACGGAGCCGAGTGCGAACCGCTGCTTCGAGCTGACCAGCAGCTCATGGCGACGAAAGCCGCAGCCCTTCTCGATGGCCTCGAAGCCATCCGTGCTTGTGTCGGCGCGGGTCGCGGCGTCGTCGCGCTGAAAAAGCACTACCACGACGCGATCGCCGCGCTCGAAACCCATCTGCCGTCCCACCCCAAGCTCGAGCTCCACATGCTCGGCAGCTACTACCCCGCGGGCGACGAACAGCTCGTCGTTTACGAAGTGACGGGACGCATCATCCCTGAGGGCGGCATCCCGCTGGCCGTCGGGACGGTGGTCGTCAACGTCGAGACGGCGCTCAACGTCAAAGCGGCGCTCGAAGGGAAGCCCGTCGTCGACAAGACGCTGACCGTAACCGGCGCGGTTCGGACGCCGATGACCATGACGGTGCCGCTCGGCATTGCGGTCGGCGAAGCGATCGGGATCGCGGGCGGCGCAGTCATTTCGGATTTCCGCGTCGTCAACGGGGGGCCGATGATGGGCGCGATCACCGCGCTGGACAAAGCGGTCACCAAGACGACGAAGGGCTTGATCGTCCTGCCGAGCGATCACCCGGTTTTGCAGAGCTTGGGCAAGGACATGGCCCGCATGCTACGCGAGGCAGGGACGGCATGCATGCAGTGTTCGCTCTGCACCGAGCTCTGCCCCAGGGCGCTGCTCGGCCACCGCATCCACCCCCACAAGCTCATGCGGCTGGCGGGCTACGTGCGTTTTCTCGACCCGACCTATTCGCCGGAAAACGCCTTCCTTTGCAGCGGATGCCGTCTCTGTGAGTACGCCTGCGTCATGGGTCTCCAACCCTGGAAGTTCAACGCCGCGCTCAAAGCGGAGATGGCGAAGCAGGGTGTCCGAAACAGCCTGAACCAGACCCCCCAACGCGTCGATCCGTTTCGGAATGGCAAGCGCTATCCCATCGGGAAACTGATCGCGCAGCTCGGTCTGACGGACTATGATCGCCCCGCTCCGCTCGACGAACGCCCGCAGGCTCCCTTCCGGCGCGTCGCGCTGCCGCTACGGCAAGGCGTTGGCGCTCCCGCCGAGGCGATCTGTCGGGTGGGCGAGCGCGTCGAACGAGGGCAGCTCATCGCCCAGCCTCCCGAAGGCGTGCTCGGCGCGAAGCTTCACGCCAGCATCGCCGGCCGGGTGGCAGACGTGAACGCCGACTCGATCGTCATCACGGCGTAGCGCGGCTAAGCGTCGCGCGCCGGACGACCGAAAGCGTTCGCAAGTTAAGAGAAAGGAGAAATTCATGGACTTTTTGGCATTGATCGCCGCCTTTGGTGGCGGCGTGATCGGCGCGTACATGGGTGCGCTCCCCGCGTTCATCATGGCGGGCTTCCTCGCGATTGCGGGCAGTGTCGCTGCCGCCGCGGGTGCACCGGCCGACATCGCCGTCGGTTACATCGCGTTTGGCTCCTTCCTCGGACCGCACATCGCGTTTGGCGGTGGCGTCGCAGCCGCTGCCTATGCGGGCAAGATCAACAAACTCGAATCGGGCAGCAACATCCTCGCCTCGCTGAATGGCCTCGGCACGCCCAGCGTCCTTTTGGTCGGCGGTGTGTTCGGCGTTCTCGCTTTCCTCATTCAATACGTGATCGGCATCACCCCCCTCGGCCCCATGACGGACACCGTCGCACTGACCGTCGCCCTTTCGGGCATCGTCGCGCGTTTCTGCTTTGGCAAGACCGGCTTGACGGGCAAGTACACGGGCTCGGAGCCGCGCAAGTGGTTCACCGGCGGCACGGGCTTTGTGCAGAACGTCGTGCTCGGCCTGGGCGTTGGCATCGCGGTGAGCTTCGTCGCCGCCTCGATGAAGCAAGCGGGAGCCTCGGATGCCGCAATCAATAACTTCCCAGTCATCTGCTTCGGCTTCTCCGCCGTCACCCTGATCTTCACCCAGACCGGCTTTGCCACGCCGGCTACCCACCACATCTCGCTTCCCGCCGCCAACGCGGCCGTATTCGGCATCGCGGCCTTCGGACCGGGCGGCGCCGTGCTGGGCGTGGTGTTCGCCATCCTCGGCTCGCTTCTGGGCGACTGGGCCGGCTGCACCTTCAACAGCCACTGCGACAGCCACATCGACCCGCCCGCGTTCGCGATCTTCATCTCGGCTATCCTGCTCAGCATCATCAAGATGGCCATGGGCGCATAGCATCCCGTTCGAACCGATTTCGATCGCAATGGCAGACCCACACGGAGGCCAAATATGGGCAAGTCCATCGGACTCTTGGAGCTGCGCAGCACCCCTATGGGCATGCTGGCAGCCGACGAAATGCTCAAAGCCGCCAACGTGGAATTGCTTCTCGCCACGCCGATCTGCCCCGGGAAATACGTCGTCGTGGCGTGCGGGCAGGTGGGTGCCGTCGAAAGCGCCATGAAGGCAGGCGTGCATGCGGCGGGAAGCTTCCTCGTGGGGCATCACGTGATCCACAACGTCCACGACGCGACGCCCGCCGCGCTGACCGGAACGACCGAAATCGAATCCGTCAAGGCGATCGGCGTTGTCGAAACGATCTCAGCGCTCGCCGCGATCCGCGCCGGGGACGCCGCCGTCAAAGCCGCCAACGTGCAACTGATCGAGATCCGCATCGCGCGCGGTCTGGGCGGCAAAGGATTTTTCGTCTGCACCGGAGAAGTATCCGCCATCCAACAGTCGATCGCAGCCTGCGAAGCGGAACTGGCCGACTGCGGCGAGATCACGTCGAGCTGCGTGATCCCCTCGCCCGCGCGTGGCTTGATCGAAAAACTGCTGTAATTCTGGAACGACGCGATTTTCGTGGGGGTGAACATGGATTTTTTGGACATCGGCAAGCGCGATCCGCAGACCGGCGCGATCCGGATCGTACAGGAGATGGTGCCGGGCAAGCAGGTGACGCTCGCCCACATCGTCGCCAGCCCCGACGAGATCATCTACCGCAAACTAGGCCTGAGCCCCGAGCTGGACTACCAGCATGCGGCCATCGGCATCCTGAGCATGACGCCGTCCGAGATCTCGGTGATCGCGGGCGACATCGCGCTCAAAACCGCCAAGGTCGAAATGGGCTTCATTGACCGCTTCAGCGGCACGCTGATCTTCACGGGCCGCATCTCGAATGTGCAGATGGCGATCGACGCCATTCTGACTTACCTTCGGACCCGCCTCGGCTTCAGCGTCTGCGACGTGACGCGCACCTGAAAAAGGCGGACGCCGGGGGAATGGCGGCGCGCCGTTTCGGCCACACTTTGAGCATCACATGGGGAGTTTCATGAAAAAGATCATGCTGGTGGGCCGCAGCGAATGCGGCAAGACGACGCTCATGCAGGCGCTCAAAGGCGGAAGCATCCACTACCACAAGACCCAGTACATCAACCATTACGACGTCGTGATCGATACGCCGGGCGAATACGCCGAAACCGCCAACCTCGGACGGGCATTGGCACTCTACTCCTACGAGTCGGACGTGATCGGCCTTCTGATCAGTGCGGCCGAACCGTATTCGCTCTATCCGCCCTGCGTGGCGGCGACGGCCAACCGCCCCGTCATCGGCATCGTCACGCAGATCGACCGCCCGGACGCCAACGTCGATCAAGCGATCGGCTGGCTGGCACTCGCCGGCTGTGAACCGATCTTTACGGTCAGCAGCTACGAGGGGGAGGGGATCTGGCAGATCCTGCACTACCTGAAAGAGCCGGGCGACCAACTCCCCTGGGAGACCGAAAGCGACGCCGAACGCCCGCGCACCGTGGAATCCGATAAGTTCGGTGTGCGCGCGTGCGACGAATCGTGAAAGGAGGAACGCAAGCGTGTTTTACGAAACGAAAGACCAACAACGTTACAACCCGTTTTCCTTCGGCTACGAGCAAGGCTATGAACATGGGATCCTGCGACCGCTTCGGGTCGGGCAGGTCGCGCCCGACTTTGAGATGGAAGCCGTGCTTCCCGATGGCGAAGGCAAAGAACGCTTCGGCAAAGTGTCGCTCAAGCAAAACAAGGAGGCGGGCAAGTGGACCGTGCTCTACTTCTACCCGCGAGATTACACTTTCGTCTGCCCGACGGAGATCAAGCGTTTTGACGAGCTCTACCCGAAATTCCAGGCGCTGAACGCCGAGCTGATCGCCTGCTCGACTGACAGCATCTACGCCCACCTCAACTGGCAGGACACGTCGCTCGGACGGCTTCACCATCCGCATGCAGCTGATCCGACCCAGATGGTGTCGCGCGTGTTCAACGTGCTCGACCTCGAAAGCGGCGCGGCGTTGCGCGGGAGCTTCATCATCTCGCCCGAGGGACAACTCGCGCATTACTCGATCTACGGGCTCGATGTCGGCCGCAACGTCGGCGAGGTGCTCCGTACGCTCGAAGCCTGCCAATTTGCGGCGTCTGGCAAACTCATGCCCTGCGAGTGGAAGCCGGGCGACGAAACCCTCTGATTCGAAGACGCGATCAAAAAGAGCCGATGGAATCGGCTCTTTTCGCGTGTGGGGCGCGAGGGGATTATAGCAGCGATTCGTAGAGTTCGGTGATTTCGGCGACGTTCGTGTCGCGCGGGTTGCCGGGGCGGCAGGCGTCGTCGTAGGCCGATTGCGCCAGGAAAGGGATGTCTTCGCGCTTGACGATCTGCTTGAGGTCGCTGGGGATGCCGACGTCCTTCGAGAGCTGGCTGACGGCGTCGATCGCGGCCTTGCGGTATTCGTCTTGCGTCATGACGTCAACGCCTTCGACGCCCATCGCGCAGGCGATCGCGCGGTATTTTTCGCCGGTCGCGGGCGCGTTGTAGGCCATGACGGTCGGCAGGATGATGGCGTTGGCGATGCCGTGCGGCGTGTCGTAGAGCGCGCCAAGCGGGTGGGCCATCGAATGGACGATGCCGAGGCCGACGTTCGAGAAGCCCATGCCGGCGACGTACTGGCCAAGGGCCATGCCGTCGCGGCCTTCGGGCGTGTTGGCGACGGCGCCGCGCAAAGAGCGGGCGATGATCTCGATCGCCTTGAGGTGGAACATATCGGACAGCTCCCAGGCACCCGCCGTGATGTAGCCTTCGATCGCATGGGTGAGGGCATCCATGCCGGTGGCGGCCGTCAGGCCCTTGGGCATGCTCGCCATCATGTCGGGATCGACAATCGCGACGACGGGGATATCGTGCGGGTCGACGCAGACCATTTTGCGTTTGGCTTCGACGTCGGTGATCACGTAGTTGATCGTGACTTCCGCGGCGGTACCGGCGGTCGTCGGCACGGCGAGAATGGGGATGCTCTTGTGTTTCGTGGGGACAGCGCCCTCCAGGCTGCGAACGTCCTCGTGCGCGGGGTTGGCGACGATGATGCCGACTGCCTTGGCCGTGTCGATCGAAGAACCGCCGCCGATCGCGACGAGGCAGTCTGCGCCGGACGCCTTGAAGGCCGCGACGCCGCTCTGGACGTTTTCAATCGTCGGATTGGGCTTGATGTTCGAATACACTTCATAGGCGATGGCGGCTGTGTCGAGCACGTCGAGCACTTTTTGGGTGACGCCGAATTGGATCAGATCGGGGTCGGAGCAGACGAAGGCTTTTTGCAAGCCACGCCCTTGGATCTCGCCTGCGATCGCCTGGATCGCGCCCGCGCCGTGATACGATGTTTCGTTCAGGATGAAGCGGTTGGCCATAGCAATTCCTCCTCATGGTCGTGGGGGGACGGCGCATTGTGCGCGTGTCATTCTTGGCTGCATTATACCATTGGAGCCGGTGCGATTGTTTGGCGTCCCGTTCGGTTTTCTTGCCCGCTGAGGGACAAAAAAAGGGGGGACTGGGGTGCTTTGTTGGCGTTCCGGAAATGTGTCAGCATTGCGGACAATTTTTGCAAAACCCGCTGCGCCCTATGCAAGCGGTACAGACAGAAGTATAATAAATGGGACGAAATGGCTTCGCACGATGAAACCGGAACCAGGCGCGCCAGACGGAGGAACAGCATGCCCAAAGCACCTCACATCCTGATCGCGGATGACAACCCAACCGTCCACGAAACGCTGGGCGCTTACCTACAGGCCGAGGGGTATACCTTCGCGTCGGCGTTCGATGGAGAACAGTCGCTCACCATGGCGACGAGCGAGAGCCCCGACTTGATCGTACTCGATCTGATGATGCCGAAGATGAGCGGCATCGATGTATGCCGCGAAGTGCGCCGAAGCAGCAACGTGCCGATCATCATGCTCACTGCAAAAGGCGAGGAGATCGACCGCATCCTTGGACTCGAGCTGGGCGCGGACGACTACATCATCAAACCCTTTAGCCCGCGCGAGGTCGTGGCGCGCATCAAGGCGGTGTTGCGCCGCATCGTTGAGCAGAACGAACAGCCCAGCAACGTGATCCGCTACGACGGCCTCGAGATCGATCTCAGCCGCTACGAAGTGCGCGTGCAGGGCGAGATGATGCCCTTTACGCCCAAAGAGGTCGAGATCTTCCACCTCTTGGCGTCGCATCCCAGGCAGGTGTTCGACCGCGAACAGATTCTCTCCAAGGTCTGGGGTTACGACTATTTCGGCGACACCCGCGCCGTCGATACCCAGATCAAGCGCATTCGGCAGAAATTGCCGCCGGAAGGTGTTTCCTGGGCGATCCGCACTGTCTACGGCGTCGGCTACAAGTTCGAGGTATCGGGCTGATCCATGCGAGGTAAACCGTGAAATTGTCGCGCAACTTTATCTTTCGGCGCATCCTGCAATTGGTCGTCGCGTCGGTGTTGTTGACGGCCCTGCTGACAGGGCTCGTCTTTTATTTCGTATCGCAGAACCTTTTGATCGATCGCGCGAAGTATAACCTACTGCCGACGACCCAGGGGCTGGCCGGCATGGTCAGCCAAGAGCTGAAATCAGACCCGAACAAGAGCGAATTTATCTTTCCCACATCGGTGCTCAACGGCAGGCCCTATGCGTTTTTGCGCGATGGTAGGCAGATTCGGTTCTCGGAAGCCACCGTGACAACCAAGACGAAAGCGTTTCCCCCCCAAGGGCTGGTCCAGGAAAGCCGCATGTACGTCTGGCCGATGGCGACGATCACCGGACCCGAGAAGGACAGCGAGATCACGCGCACCCTGCGGACCAAATACCTCGATTCTGTCGTGAAAGGCAACCACTATGCCGAACTGGACGGCGATGACATCATCGCGGGCGTTCCGCTCTACAACGCGGACACAGGGGTTGCCATCGGCGCTGTCTTCATCACGCAGTCCGTAACGGATACCTTGCAGCTTCGCAATACGCTCTATCGCGTTTTGTTTGGGATCATGGCGCTCATTTCGGCGAGCATGGTCGCCATTGCGCTCTTCGCCAGCCGCACGATTACGAAACCGGTCAACGCGATGCGGTCGGTCGCGCTCGAGATGGCGCGCGGCGACTTTGACATCCGCGCGGACGAGGACAAGCCAGGGGAATTGGGGGAACTGGCGGCGTCGCTCAATACGCTGAGCAGCGCGCTCTCCCAGACGATCGACGAACTCAAGCTCGAACGCAACCGGCTGCGGCACGTGCTGGACGGTCTACACGAAGGCATTGTCGCCGTCGGTGGGGATGGCGCGATCACCCAGGTCAACCCGGCGATCGAGCGCATTTTCGGCGACTTTGATCCGTCGGGCCTGCGCGATGGCTACATCCAGGACGAAGAACTTTGGGCCGATTTCGACGCCGTGATCGCGGAGTCCTGCACGGTCGCGCGGCTCATGCACGTCGACCGCCGCATCCTGCGCGTGACGATCACGCCGCTCGACGCCACGGATGGCGTGACGGAAGGGGCGGTGGGCCTTTTTCGGGACGTGACGGAATCGGAGCGCCTCGAGCAGACCCGTCGCGACTACGTGGCAAACGTTTCGCACGAACTGCGCACACCGGTGTCGTCGATCCGATCGCTGGCCGAGACGCTCAAAGACGGCATGATCAGCGCCGACGAAGATAGGAATCGATATTACGGATACATGGTGCACGAGTCGATGCGCCTGTCGCGGTTGATCGACGACTTGCTGGAGTTGTCTCGGCTGCAATCGGGAAACATCGCGCTGAAAAAGCGTGCTGTTGACGTCAAAGAGTTGCTTTACGACGTACAAGAACGCTATGCGATCCTCGCCGAAAACAACGGGGTTGCCTTCCATCTCGCCGGCGAACGCGAAGTGCCCGACGCCTACACGAACGGAGATCGGGCGGAGCAGGTGCTTGTCATTTTGCTCGACAACGCGCTCAAATTCACACGGCCCGGGGGCCACATCACGCTCCAGGCGATCTGGGATGCCGAGAAGGTATCGCTTTGCGTCGCCGACGACGGCATCGGCATCGCGCCGGAGGATCTGCCGCACATCTTCGACCGCTTTTACAAGGCGGACAAAGCGCATACCGGCAACGGGACGGGCTTGGGACTTTCCATCGCGAAGGAGCTTTTGTCGCTCATGGGTGAGGAAATTCGGGCCGACAGCGTGCCGGGGAACTTTACGCGCTTTACCTTCACGCTGCAACGCTACGACGCCCACGTTGCGGGGGAGGGTGAATAGATTGGATCTTTGGGTTTTGTGTTCTTTTCTCGAAAGAAAAGAACCAAAAGAACTTTCGTATGCCTTCGGCACGCCGAAACGCCCGCCATGTGAATAGCGGGCGTTTCGATGTTTTGTTCGCGGGTGTTCGGTTGCTTTTTGGGGTGGTCAGCGGACATAGTTGCGGAAAATGTGCCACTGCTTGGGCAGGGTGCCCATGGCGAAGAGGGCAGTGACGATCGACAGGCGCATGCTCTCCGACCAGATCGCGAGAAACGCGAACGTGCAGACCGGCAGGATCGCCATCGGGATCGGCACGCCGCCGACCGACTCGTAGAGGCTTGCGTGGTGGTGGCCGGACGCAACGTAGCGCGCCCAGAGAACGAGGCTGAGCACGTAGCAGGCGGCGGCGAGTGCGAACCAGATATCGAAGGGGCGGTTCACCAAGCGGCTCTTGGACAACGCCAACACAGCGAGGCATCCGATCCGGCCGATCCATTCGAGTATCGAGAACGCGATGTGGAGATCGGACATGCCGGGCGGGATCTGGCGTGGTGGGTAGCGAAGCAGCAGCAGGTTCGGGAGCGCGATCGCGATTGCCAACAGCGTTCCCAAGAATGAAAAGCCCATTGCAAAACCTCCCAAGCGATCGTGAGGGGTGTTTTCATACTGAATAAATCGGTTTCAACGTTTTCCTCATGATACACCAAATGTCGCAATGGTGCAATGCGAAAAAAGACACTGATTTACGTCAGTGTCTTTTGCTATACGTGTATGCATTATTTGACGAAGGATGCGCCTTTTTCGATCGCCTGGCGGTTGAGTGGGACGAGGTGGGCCTTGCGTTCGCCGAGCACCTCGGCGAGCTGGGCGATCAACGTTTCACTGCTGACAATGCCCGTCGCGGCGAGGTAAGCGCCAAGCATGGCCATATTGGCGATCTGCATGCTGCCGAGTTCCATGGCGATGTCGTTCGCGGGGATGTAGAAGACTTTGATGTCGTCGCGCGTGGACTTCGACTCGATGATGGAGCTATTGATGAAGAGCATGCCACCCGGCTCGACGGCGGTTTGAAACTTGTCGAGCGAGGGCTGGTTCATGACGATGACGGTCGTCGCGCTCTCAATGACGGGGGAACCGATCTCTTCGTCCGAGATGTTGACGTGGCAGTTGGACGTGCCGCCGCGCATTTCAGGGCCGTAGCTCGGGAGCCATGTGACGTGGCGTCCCTCGGCCATGGCCGATTCGACGAGCATTTTGCCCATCGAGAGCACCCCCTGCCCGCCAAAGCCGGCGATGATGATGCGTTCGTTCATGCTCATTTTTCCGCCCCCTTGTCTGCGAATACGCCCAGCGGGAAGTAGGGCTTCATGTTCTGATCGAGCCAGTCGAGCGATTCGACCGGCGTCATGCCCCAGTTGGTCGGGCAGGTCGAGAGGACTTCGACGAGGCAGAAGCCTTTGCCTTCCATTTGGTACTGCAAGGACTTCTTGATCGCTTTTTTGGCTTTGTTGATGTTGGCCGTCGTGTCGACCGAGACGCGTTCGAGGTAGTAGGCGCCTTCGTGCGCGCTGAGCATCTCGCAAACCTTCATCGGGAAGCCGCAATGATCGCTTTCGCGGCCATAAGGGCTGGTGGTGGTCTTTTGGCCGAGGAGGGTGGTCGGCGCCATTTGGCCGCCCGTCATGCCGTAGATGGCGTTGTTGACGAAGATCGTCGAGATTTTTTCGCCGCGGGCCGCCGCGTGGTTGATCTCGGCGTTGCCGATCGAGGCCAGGTCGCCGTCGCCCTGGTAGGTGAAGATCAGGCGATCGGGCAGGGCGCGTTTCAGGCCGGTCGCGACAGCGGGCGCGCGGCCGTGCGCGGCCTCAAGCATGTCGCAGTTGAAATAGTTATAAGCGAACACCGCGCAGCCGACCGGCGCGATGCCGATGGTTTTGTCCTGCATGCCCAACTCTTCGACGCTCTCGGCGACCAGGCGGTGGATGATGCCGTGGGTGCAGCCGGGGCAATAGTGGAAGGGGGCGTCGGTCAACATCGAGGTTTTTTGGAATGCGATAGCCATGGGTTGCCCATCCTCTCTATTTCGTGAGCTTGCGGTAGGGGGTCGATGTCGCGGCGCTATCGAGGAAGCCGGTCATGGCGGTGACGATCTCCTCGGGCGAGGGGACGGTGCCACCCATCCGGCCGTAGAAACCGACCGGTTTGATGCCGGCGACCGAGCGCTCGACGTCTTCGACGAGCTGGCCGGCGCTCATCTCGATCGTGAGGATGCCTTTGACGGATTCCTTCTGGGCGAGAGCGGCGATCGGCGCGGTCGGGAAGGGCCACAGCGTGATCGGGCGGAGAAGACCGGCCTTGATGCCGCGCGAACGGGCCAGCGCAATGGCAGTCTTGGCAATGCGCGAGACGGTGCCGTAGGCGCAAATCACGACTTCGGCGTCGTCGGTTTGGTAGGATTCAAAGCGGGTTTCGTTTTCCGCGATCTCGGCGTAGGCGTTTTGTAGGCGCAGGTTGAGCGCCTCGAGCACGTCGGCTTCGATGTAGAGCGAGTTGATGACGTTGCGCGGGCGGCTCTTGTCCCAGCCGGTCGTCGCCCAGGTTTTGGGCGGAAGCTCGCGCTTGGGCAGGGGCTGGAGATCGACCGGTTCCATCATCTGGCCGATCATGCCGTCGCCCAGGAGCATGGCGGGCACGCGGTATTGATCGGAGAGATCGAAGCAGAGCTGAACGAGGTCGCAGGCTTCCTGGATCGAGGCGGGCGCGAGCGTGATCAAGTGGTAGTCGCCGTGGCCGCCGCCCTTTGTTGCCTGGAAATAGTCGCTCTGGGCAGCCTGGATCGTGCCGAGGCCGGGGCCGCCGCGTACCATGTTGACGATAACGGCGGGGAGCTCTGCGCCGGCGAGGTAGCTGATGCCCTCTTGCTTGAGCGAGATGCCCGGGCTGGAGGAGCTGGTCATCACGCGCGCGCCCGTGCTGGCCGCGCCGTAGACCATGTTGATCGCCGCGACTTCGCTTTCGGCCTGCAAAAAGACGCCACCGACCTTGGGCAGGCGCTTGGCCATGTATTCGGGGATCTCGTTTTGGGGTGTGATCGGATAGCCGAAGAAATACCGGCAGCCAGCAAAGATGGCGGCTTCCGCGATCGCTTCGTTGCCTTTCATCAAGACTTTAGCCATGGGAAGACCTCCTTACTTGTCATCTTTGTGGACGGTGATGCAGACGTCGGGGCAGGTCAGCGCGCATGCCTTGCAGGCGACGCAGCTGTCCATGTCGAAATTTTCTGCCGGGTGATAGCCTTTGCGGTTGATGATCGTTTCGCTGATGCGCAGGATCTTTTTGGGGCAGGCGCGCACGCAGAGTCCACAGCCTTTGCACGCTTCCTGATCGATCTGTACGGATGCCATACAGCATCTCCTCTCTTGTCTCGTTGTGTCTATGTCACGATGCTAACATTATAATAAATGCCATTGGGCAAAGCAACTCTGTTCTTCAGGCAATGCATGGGAGGGTGAGGGGGCGTGGGTGTACGCGACAAAAAGTGGCCATAAGGCCACATGGATGCAAGGGGGGTGCATGGGAGGTTATTGTGGCAAGAGCTTTGCCGCCGAACGGAAGATCGTGTTGATCAAGCGAGAATTCTTGCCTTCGTTGAGTTTCTTGACGACGCTGAATTCACCGTTGTCCTGGTTGTAGCGAAGGAGGATCTCACCAAAAGGCAGGTACTCGACGCGGATGCAGGGGTCTTCGGGGGACTCAGTGGGGGCCGATTCGTCGTTGGCGGCGCGGACGACGACCTCGTTGGACGGCGCATCCGAAAAACGCCACGCGATCAACGGCAGCTTGGGGGCGTAAATGCCTTTGAATTGCTCGACCGCCAGGTTGAAGGTCGTTAGTGCTTCCACCTTTTGCGGGGGGTGGACGCTCGGCTGGTAGGCGAATTTCCCCATCAGGAAGGCCAGCAGCACGATCGCAAGTACGAGGCAGACGACAAACTTGATCGAGCGGAACACGAAACGCAGCAAACCGCGCAGGATACCGCCGACGAGCATGCAAACCAGGATGAAGAGCAAGATCAGCGCGAGGTAGTTCGCGACGGGCGTCGCCAAAAAGGATTGCCACAGAGCGGAAATGTCCAATGCTGCACCGCCTTTCATTTCATCATCATTATACATAAATGGATGAATTCTTGCAATGAAAGTAAAGAATCGACAGTAGACCCGTCCGGAAACCCGCTTTCGGGAGGTATCCGAGCAAATCTTTCGTTATGCAAGGAAGCGCCAACGACGCATAATCGAAGAAATTCTGCGAGGAGGCGCTGACGCGGCAGAGCGGAATATTTGCCGGATAGATGCCGGAATGGGGTTTTCGGACAGGTCTAGTGGTGTTGTGGGTGAGAGTGGGTTGGGAATCAAAAGAGGCGCACCATGCGATGCGCCTGGGTTCCAATGGTAGGGGGGTCTTATTCGGCGGTGACTTTCACCCATTTGCTGACGGAGACCGCCGGATTCCAGCGTGTCGTGACGTGCACCTGGAATTCGTAATCCTTGCCGGGGGTGAAGCCTTTGAGCATCATGACGGAACCGTTGGCGCCGGGGATATCGATGATTTCGCCGTCGTCACTCAGGGTTTTCCACTGGAAGAGCGGATAGGGGTTGCCGTCGGTCTTCACAGAAAAAAGCATACGTCCGCCGGAATAGGCCTTGACCGACATTTCGGTGACGACCGGCCGAACCGAGCGCGGGTCGCTCGCAGCCGAGGCGGAAATGCCGAGCAGAAGCGTGAAGCAGAACAGCACCGCGAGAACCAGGCAGAGATTGCGTTTTTTCATGAGTTACCTCCTTGTAAATAAATGCGAGTGCTTGGCAAGCACTTGCCCGTCACTGGATGCATTTTACAAACAGTGCATCCCTATAGGTTATTTTATCACATGTCCATGCAAAATGACAGATTTTGTTGCAAATTGTTTGATCGAAAGTGTATGTATACATACAATATTTGCAAACACCGTTAGTGCATGACAATTTCGGAAAATTTAAGAGAGCGTTTCAATACAAATGTGTCGGCACACGAATCCAAGCGAAGAAACATTGACTTTCTTTGACCTATGTGTTAAGATGAGCGCGAAACGTGAATTTTCCGTGACATTGGCTGCGATCCTTGCATTGGCATCGGGGGTATGATAGAATATGGCAGTCTATTGAAAACTTGTCCAGGCGCCACTCACAAAGGCGGCTGGTTACGCCATTTTAGGCATGGAGGTTCTCGTCGCATGGCTACATTCGAAAAAAGCGCCAACAACGAAGTCAAATACACCGTTACGATCCCGGCGGACGAATTCGACAAAGGGATGCAAGACGCATACGTCAAAAACCGCAAGCGTTACGCCATTCCCGGCTTTCGAAAGGGCAAAGCACCCCGCCCCATGATCGAGCGCCATTTCGGCGAGGGCGTGTTTTACGAGGACACCTTCGACGCCTTATATTGGAAGGCTTATTCCGAAGCCGTCAACGAGTCGGGCGAAATCCCCGTCGATTCGCCGCAACTCGACATCGAACAAATCGGAAAAGGGCAGGATTTGATCTTTTCTGCGACCGTTGCGGTGCGCCCGTCGATCCACCTCGAAAGCGCCCAGTACAGGGGTATAGAAGTCGAACGCGTCGAGTATACTGTTAGCGATGCCGACGTCGAACGCCAGGTCGATCGCGAACGCGAACGCCTTGCGCGCTACGTCGAAGTCGAGCGTCCGATCGAAACGGGCGACCAAGTCAACCTGGACTACGTCGGCACGATCGATGGGGTTGCCTTCCCGGGCGGCACAGCGGAGGATCAAACGCTCGTGATCGGTTCGGGGCGCTTCATTCCCGGATTCGAAGAGCAGATGGTTGGTCTGGTGACCGGTGAGGAAAAAGACCTCAACGTCAGCTTCCCCGCCGAGTACCATGCGGAAGAACTGGCCGGCAAAGAGGCTGTCTTCCACGTCCTCGTCCGCGGCATCAAGGTCAAAGAGCTGCCCGAGACGGACGACGAGTTTGCCAAGGACGTCAGCGACTTCGATTCGCTCGACGAATACAAGGCGGACATCCGCAAAAACCTCGAGGAAGAAGCCGCCAAACAGACCGATTCCGTGCGCAGGCAGCGCTGTGTGGACGCCCTCGTCAAGGCGGTTCCCTTCGATTTGCCCGAAGCCATGGTGCAGCGGCAAATCGACTACATGATGAACGACATGCGCTACCGGCTCTCGGCGCAGGGCATTTCACTCGAGGATTACTTTGCGTATATGGGCTTGGATGTCCAGTCCGCCCGCGAAACCATGCGCGGTGACGCCGAACAAAAGGTGCGCGCCGACATCCTCCTTGAAGCCGTCGTCGAGACCGAGGCGATCGAGCCGAGCGAGGAGGACGTCGAACACGAAATCGAGGCGCTCTCCAAGAGCATTTCGAAGACGGTCGACGAGACGAAAGCCATGCTCAAAGAGAGCGACTACCGCGCCATCAAATCCGATCTCGGCGTCAAACTGGCGCTCAATGGGATCGTCGAGGCGGCCATCTGGGTCGATCCCAAGCCGGCCGCTGCCAAAGAATAACGGATCAAGCACTGGAACCCATCGCATCCATGCCGCGTGTAGCGGTACTTACGATACATACAAGCTGGAGAGTGGGCTGCTTCGCATGCGTGCGAAGCGGAAGAAAAGAAGAACGGACCGTTCCCGGAAGGGAGAAGGAGTAACAAACCCATGCTCATTCCAATGGTGGTCGAGCAGAGCAACCGCGGAGAGCGCTCCTATGACATTTACTCGCGTTTGTTAAAGGATCGCATCATCTTCCTCGGCGGCGAGGTAAACGACGATGTCGCCAACCTGATCGTCGCGCAATTGCTCTTCCTCGACGCGGAAGACCCCGAAAAGGACATCTTCCTCTACATCAATAGCCCTGGCGGCAGCGTGACTGCCGGCATGGCCATCTACGACACGATGCAGCACGTGCGCGGCGAGGTTTCGACCATCTGCGTCGGACTTGCGGCGTCGATGGGCGCATTCCTGCTGGCGGCGGGCGCAAAGGGCAAACGCAAAGCACTCCCCAACAGCGAGATCATGATCCACCAACCGTCGGGCGGCGCGCGCGGACAGGCGACGGACATCGCCATCCAGGCAGAATGGATCCTCCGCAGCAAACGCTTGCTCAACCAGATCCTCAGTGAACGCACGGGCCAACCGCTCTCCCGCATCGAGCAGGACGTCGAGCGCGATTACTTCATGAGTGCGCAGGACGCCCAGAGCTACGGCCTGATCGACGAGATCATCGCCCCGCGGCGCTGAGACGAATTCGAGGTGACCCAATGTCAAAAAACGATGACCTGAAAACGATACGCTGTTCCTTCTGCGGCAAGATGCAGCAGGAAGTCCGGCGCATCGTCGCAGGCCCCGGCGTATATATCTGTGATGAGTGTGTGGAACTGTGCATGGAGATCGTCAACGACACGCCGCCGGCCGAAACACAGGCCGACTTCGACGAGATCCCCAAACCCGGCGAGATCATGCACACCCTCAACGACTACGTCATCGGACAGGATCGCGCCAAAAAGGCGATGGCCGTCGCGGTGTACAACCACTACAAACGCATCAACGCCCCGACCGGCAACGACGACGTCGAACTCCAAAAGAGCAACATCGTCATGCTCGGACCCACGGGCAGTGGCAAAACGCTTCTTGCGCAGACACTGGCGCGCATCCTCGACGTGCCCGTTGCCGTCGCGGATGCAACCAGCCTCACCGAGGCGGGCTATGTCGGCGAGGACGTCGAGAACATCCTTCTCAAGCTGATCCAGGCCGCTGACTACGACATCGACCGCGCCCAAAAGGGCATCATCTACATCGACGAGATCGACAAGATCGCCCGCAAGAGCGACAACCCCTCGATCACGCGCGACGTGTCGGGCGAGGGCGTGCAGCAGGCTCTGCTGAAGATCCTTGAAGGCACCGTCGCGAGCGTCCCCCCACAGGGCGGCCGCAAACACCCGCACCAGGAGTTCCTCCAGATCGACACGACGAACATCCTCTTCATCTGCGGCGGCGCGTTTGACGGCATCGAGAAGATCATCGAGAACCGCTTGGGCAAAAAGACCATGGGCTTTGGCGCCCAGGTGCAAACGAAGGCCGAGAAGAACGTCGGCGACATCCTCAGCCACATCTTGCCTGAGGATCTGCTGAAGTACGGCCTCATTCCGGAGTTTGTCGGCCGCGTACCCGTCGTCGTGACCTTGCACGAGCTCGACGAAACGGCCCTCGTCAACATCCTCTCCGAGCCGAAAAACGCGCTCGTCAAACAGTACAAGCGCCTGCTCGAAATGGACGGCGTCCATCTCGAGTTCGAGCCCGACGCACTCAACCTGATCGCCAAACGCGCCATCGAGCGCAAAACCGGCGCTCGCGGCCTTCGAGCCATCATCGAGGAGTGCATGCTCGACCTTATGTTCGAGATTCCCTCGCGTGACGACGTCGAAAAGTGCATCGTCACAAAGGATACCATCGAGAACAAGAGCCAGCCTGTCCTCGTCGTGAGCAACGAGAAGCTTTTGAACGCGTAAGGCTGTGGGGATTTCCTTTCTTTTCTTGAAAGAAAAGAAACAAAAGAACTTCTGTGCAGTCCGCATCTCCGATTCGGACTGCCTGCCCCGAAACACCCGCCATGGTCGTGGCGGGTGTTTCGTTGTGATGTGTTCCGAAATGTCGCAGGTGGGGGAGTGGGGGAGTGAGGGAAATTTGTATTCAGTGGAGTGGGGGAAAAGAGAGTGTCTCGGGATCGTTCGCTGCCAGAAATTGCGCATGAAACGCCGCAAATCCGGCGTCGTCATCTTCTGCTTGTTTAAATTCAGGGGGGAGGAATCGGAGCACGCCGCCGCCGGAAAGCGAGCCGCGAACAAGTTCATATGCCATAAACGAATCGTCAGCCGTGCCGTCGGGGAGTGTCAGATGATATTCCCGCGCGCGCTGAAAACCGAGCTTCGGATAGTAGTCGGGCACGCCCGTTATCAAAATGGCTCCGAAGCCCATTTCGCGCGCCTTTTCCATACTGCGCCGCACCAGCGCGGCGCCTATGCCTTGCCTTTGGCGCTCAGGCAGGACGCTCAACGGCCCGAAGGTGATGGTGTCCCGTTTCGTGCCGTCAGGACGCAAAATTTCGCTTTTGGTGTACAAAATATGTCCGACGATCGTTCCATCCAACACAGCGACGAAACAAAGTTCGGGTATGACGAAGGGAGAACCTTGCAACAGGTGAAGCAGATAATGTTCGTCCATTCGCCGTCGGCCGGGATAGTCGAGCGTCAGGAACGATCGATAGGTCAGCCGCAAGATGGCAGGGTAGTCGTCGGGTTGTTCTAGGCGGATTTCGAGATTCTGTTCTGCAATTTGTGCTCGATCCATGATGGGTCCTTTCTTTCCAAGTGTTTGTGTCCTCCCGCGCCCATTCCCATTCTAGCAGAAATGGAGGAAAAGCAAAAAGCGTTGCCCGAAGGGGAGCTGGTAACTCTTGTTTTGACCGCGAATGCAAGGACGGGATGGCGTGGAAATTTTTTTTGCGGATGATTGACCGAATGAGTCAATTGAGGTAAAATAGAATTGACCGATATGGTCAATGGAGGTGATTGCGATCCAAGAAGACGTACAGCGACGAGTGGACGGCATCGCGTCCGACAAGCGTGATCGCATACTCAACGCTGCGATGGCGGAGTTTTGCAAAGGATACAAGCAAGCATCGACCGACGTGATCGTGCGCGAGGCGGGCATTTCCAAGGGTTTGCTTTTCCATTACTTCGGTAGCAAGAAAGCGCTCTTTCTCTTTTTGCAGCAATACGCAGTCCGACTGATTCTAGACGACTACTTTTCGCTGATCAATGTTAAAGAGCGCGACATGCTCGAACGCTGGCGGCAATCCGCGCTGTTAAAATTCGATTTAATCCGGCGCCACCCTGCATTGTTTGAGTTCGTGACGCGCGGCTTTCTCGACGACGATCCGGAGGTCGCGCAGGATGTGCGAAATTTGAAGGGCGAATTGATGGGCGAGTTTTCGCCGCAGGTATTTCAGGACGTGGATACATCGCTTTTTCGTACCGACATTCCGCCCGATCAAGTCAAGGAGATGATCGAGGCGTTGATCGTCGGCTTGTCGGAGAGGCAAACCCAGGGGCGCAAGACCTTGGCCGAGTTCGATGGAAGCTACGATGCGATGCTCGCCAAGGTTGACGCGTATGTCGCCGTGATGCGCAAATGCTTTTATCGGGAAGGTGAAATGGATGGAGGTCATATTGACGGAAGCGCTTCGTAAGCGCTATGGAAAAACCGTTGCACTGGACGGATTGGATCTGTCGGTTGCGGCGGGTGAGGTGTTCGGCTTCATCGGGCCCAATGGCGCGGGAAAATCGACGACCATTCGGGTGTTGCTCGGCCTTCTCAGGCCGGACGGAGGCCGCGCACGTCTTTTTGGCGGCGATCCGTGGAAGCAGAGCGCGGAGCTGCACAAACGCTTGGCCTATGTGCCGAGCGAAGTCAGCCTGTGGGAAAGCCTGACCGGAGGCGAGGTGATCGATCTGCTCGCGCGGATGCGCGGGCCGGTGCGCGCAGAGCGGCGCGCGGAACTGCTGGAGCGATTCGACCTGGACCCGAGCAAAAAGTGTGGCACTTACTCCAAAGGAAACAAGCAGAAGGTGGCGTTGATCGCCGCCTTTGTGTCCGACGTCGAGCTCTACATCCTCGACGAACCGACGGCCGGCCTCGATCCGCTGATGGAGCTGGTTTTTCAGAAGATGATCGGCGAGCTGAAGCGCGAAGGCAAAACCGTGTTTCTCTCCAGCCACATCTTGGGGGAAGTTGAAGCCATTTGCGACAACATCGGCATCATCAAGCGCGGCAAAACGGTGGCGACCGATCGTGTCGATAGGATCAAGGGCATGTCGTTGGAGACATTTTTCGAGCGTTACTACCAGGGAGAGGTGGAACCATGAAAGATGCCTTTCTTGCCACAGCGCGCATGCTTCGGCTCAACCTGCGCCGCAAGCGCGTCATGATCGCGATTTTCGTGGTCATACCCAGTCTTTTCATGGCGGCGACGCTTGCCTCGACGATTGCGATGTTTCCGACAAGTGAATCGCTCGTGGAAATGGAAGCGTCGCTGAACGATCCCATCGTCATCGCGATGCATGGCAAGGTGCAGGACATTTCGGTGCAAGGTTATGCCTGCTGGCGCACAAAGGTTACGATATCGCTCGTCGCGGCTTGTTTCAGTACGGTGATCGTGGCGGCTTGCACGCGTGAAGACGAGCAGACGGGTCGCCGCGATCTGTTGACCGCCAACGTGTCCGGTCGCCAAGCGCCGCTGCTCGCCGCGCTTCTCACGGCGCTCGTGGCGAACGCCCTCATGGCGTCGATGCTGCTCGCCGTGATGTTGGCGCTTGGGTGTGGTGTGCTCGGTTCGATCGCGCACTGTGGAGCGCTCTTCTTGGGCGGCTGTTTTTTCAGCGCAGCCACGGCCCTGTTCGCACAGTTTTTTTCGCAAGCCCGTGCCGCGCGCAACGCTTCCTTTGGGGTGTTGTTGATTGGCTTCGTCGCGCACTTGTTCTGGAACATGCGCGGCGCGCGCGACGGCCTCATCTGGCTGAACGCGCTCGACTGGCCTTACTTGGTTCGTCCCTTCGCAGAGGAACGTTTTGGGATCCTATGGATTGCCTTGGCGATGGTCGCAGGGTGCGTTGGTGCCGCCTTCGCGCTGGAACGCGGCCGCGATGTGGGCGCGGGCTATCTCCATCCGCGCAACGGTCGCAGCCATGCAAAGCCGTCTTTTCGCTCGGTGTTTGCGCTATCGTGGCGCCAACAGCGGGGCATGCTGCTCGTGTGGCTGCTCAGCGTTTTGAGTCTTGGGTTTGCGATGGGCATGGCGTCGAGGACGATGGCAAACTATACGGCGACGGCGCCGGCATTGGTGGCATTTGCGGAACGTCTGGGCGGTGCGGATCGCGCTTTCATGGCCCTGATGGTCTACATTTTCGCGCAACTGTTCGCGGTGTACGGCATCATGGCGCTCCAAAAGCTCCGCGCCGAGGAAAAGGAAGGCAAGCTGGATACGCTGCTCGCGTTGCCCAACCGCCGCAGCATCGCAATGGGCGGCCACGTTCTCTATATGTTCGCGGGATCGGTCTGCATCCTGCTAGCTATGGGGATCGGAATCGGCGCGGGCGCAGCGCTTTCGACCGGTGTTGCCTCAGAGTTTTCGCGGGTATTGGTCGATTGTGTCGCCAAGCTTCCCGCGCTTTGGGTCATGCTCGGATGCTTCGCGCTTCTCTATGGGCTTTGGCCGCGGATCAGCGTTGCGCTTTCACTCGCTTGTGTCGCGTTCACCTTGTTCGCCGAGTTGATGTGGGAACAACGCGTGCTGTCCGCTGCGGCGTTTCGGGCGTTGTCGCCATTTGCCAGCGTCTATCCGACAGGAAATGTCGGCGGCCTGACCGTCGTTTTGCTGCTGGCCGTGGGAACTTTGCTGGCCGCGTGCGGGTTCCTCGCCTTTCAACGCAGAAACATCATCTGAAACCCGGAAGCTCGCGTCTTTGCGGGAATTTCAGGGTTTTTACCAGCGTGTCCCAGAGAACGTACGCCTTCAACCAAACATCACAACAAATGGCGCGCCGGATGGACGCGCCATTGCCTTACGCCAATCAAGGGTGGAATCTGCTGGTGAAACAAGAGGGCGTTTTCGAGTCCGGCTACCTTACGTATCGCGAGGCCGTTTGGCTGCATCGGGCGATTGATAATCGCCCCTACAGGCGCACAAACGAGGCTATCGGGATGTAGGGGCGATTATCAATCGCCCGCGTATTATAATGATCGTCCCATTTTTGTCTGAACAAAGTTCAACCCTTGATTCGCATTGCCTTGTCGTCTGACAAAGATTTCTCGTATGATTTACATTGACATCATATGCGAGAATGGGGCAGGTGCTTAGGCGTTCAGGCGCATGAGGGCGCGTCTGTCTCGAACGCTTACCTGCGGGCCTCGCCGAGCCAGGTGAACAGGTTGACGATAAAGCGCGCGTAGGAAGGGGTATCCGTCAATTCATGCGGAGCCCAGTGGGTCGTAATGTCGCTCGCATAGGCGCATACGCGGCCTTTTCCGACCGTTTGGACGGTGATCATGGCGTCGTCGCCGTTCGTTGCGAGGACGTCAGCGCCTTCTTTTGCTTTGAGGCGATTGTAGCCTAAAAAAGCGGGCCAGTTCATGTCCACGTCTTGGAAGATGGGATGGTCTGGTTGTTCGATCGTCATCACGCTTCCTTCGGGCGTCTCGTTGCGATCGTCGTAGGGATACATCTCGACGGGCAATACAGAGGCAAGCGGCGTACAACCGTAGCGCGCCTTCATGCCCATGCCCTGGAAGGAATTCCAGCCACCGAACATCGCGAGGCCGCCACCCTGCCGCACATAATCACAGAGCGCGGTCAGGCGGTTTTCGCGCCGAAGTGACAGCACGGCAGTGTCGGGGTGGAGCAGGAAGGTGTCACTTCCAATGTCGGACAGAACTACGACGTCGTAAGCGAGCAAGCCTTCATAGCCGGGGAATTCGCGAATCGCGCGGTGAGCCGGCATGTAGTCGAATTCCATACCGGCTGACTCGCAAATCGACTGAATCTGCGCACAAGATGACTCGTCATAGGAGGCGGACTGGAAGAGGTCAAAACCTTTGACATGGGTTGTGAGGATGGTCCAGCTTTCGCCGGCGAACAGGATTTTCATGATGCCCTCGCTTTCGTCGTTTGGACAAAGAACGCCGAGAGTCCGTTGGGTATCTCTCTTTTGGACGGGTTTTGCGTGTGATTTTTGCCAAGTGGAGGTAGAAACGGACCTTAGATTGCGACGTGGAAAGTGGTTTCGCGCCGACCGACTTCGGATTCGTTGTCGTTGCGTATGATGTCGGGATGCAGCGTATCGAGGCGCGCGCGCGTCTCATCGCTTAACGCGCCCAGATCATCGAGCACATCGCGCACGATCAGCGGCCATGCCTGCTCGGTGCCATCGATCAGTTTGAACGCGACCCCCAGTTTCTCCTTTTTGAGCGCGAAGCCATACACGCCGTTGGCGCCGCCTTTGGCGACGATGTTTTCGTCGCAGTTGAGCAGACTGCAAAGGTATCCTGTGCCACGCATCATGAGCGGGTGATCGTGAATGCGGGGCACAAAAGTCGTTGCCGCGGCTGCAATCGCATCGTCGGCGATCGCTTGCGGATAGGCGAGGTTCTTAAAGGCGATGGCGATGTGCTTCATGCCGACCGCAAAGACGGGCACGCCGCAACCGTCGACGGCGGTCTGCACATCGTCCGTTTCGCTCATGATGCGAAGGGTGCGCTCGATCTCTTGCTGGCACGCGGCACCGATTTGCCAATAATTTTCGGGCGGGGCGCCGAGCGCTCGCTGAAGCAGAAGCGATGCGATGTGTTTGCCAGCACAGTTGTGGTAGTACTTGTGCGAGGGAAGTCCCTGCCGGATGCGCGCCTCTTCACTGGGTCGGTGGTGGGGCGTGGTGGGCTTCATGACGAGGAGATCCTCGGAAAAGCCGGTTTTTTGCATCATGCGCGCGATCGCCGCAAAGTGGAAGGGTTCGCCCGCATGCGATCCGGCAAACAATACCGTTTCTTCTTCGGTCAGCCCGTATTGCTTGTCCAGTTCACGCGCGATCACAGGCAAGGCCTGCAAAGGTTTCGATGCCGAACGGAAAAACACGCGAGCATCCGGATCCCCGACGTGGTAGACGACGCGGCTATGTTCGTCAACGATGGAGAGATAGCCCAGATGTATGAGATCGTCGAGTTCACCGCGCGTTTCGCGCGCCAAGATGTCATAGAATTGCATAACAATTGTCATTCCTCACGTCCAGAATAGGCTTCATCCACAAGGTAACACAGAATCGACTGCAAATCAAATGTTTTTAACTTGATGTTATAAAATATTTGACTCCGCGCGTTTTTCTGTTACAATGTAAGCAATTCGGTATGGTTGAGCCTGTCTCGTGTCTTGCCTTTGATGAATGTTCGCGTGAAGTTTGCTTGGCGTCTTTTTGGCATTTCTTTTGGATCGGTTTTGGCGAGTGTTCCGACAAAGCGCAATCGAGAACAGGATCTGGGCAGTCATACTGTCATGCCAGGCAGAAAGGATTGGAGGGCAAACCATGAAACACGTTGTTTGGAGGCGCGACGGACGCTTGCTGCTTCTCGTGGTTTAAGCATGGAAAGCAAAGCAGCGACGGGGCATGCCTATGCCCAAATCAAATTGAACAACCTCGTTCGGGTCTACAACCTCATCCGCGAGAAGAAAGCCATTTCCCGCAGTAGCCTGGCGCGCGAAACCGGCATGAGCGCGATGAGCATGACGCGCATTTGCGCACAGTTGATCGAGGCCGGATTGGTGAGCGAAACCGCCGATCCCGCCAAGGGAATTGGTCGTAAAACGCTCATTTTGCGCCCGATCGTCGAGGCGATGTACTGTGCCTGCCTCGCCATCGACGTTGAATTCACGCAATTTGCGATCTTCGATGCGATGGGGCAATGTGTAGCCTACGCCGATCTGCTTGCGACAATCGACATGACCTTTTTCGACATCATCGATGCGGCGGTGCGGCGTCTGCCCGAACTCCTTCGTGAAGCAGGGATCGATGGAAACGCGCTGGCATCGGTCGGCATCAGCTGCGTGGGAAGCGTGGAAAAGGACGTGCTCACCTTTGTGCCGCAGTTCAACTGGAGCGAGGTACCGGCCCGCGCGTATGCCGAAGAAGCGTTCGGGCTGCCTGTCCTCATCGAGAACGACTGCAAAACCGGACTCGTCGGCGCGACTGCCAACCGCGATGGCTTGCAGACGACAAGCAACGTCGTCTACATTAAGATCGGGAAGCGCGGCGTGGGAAGCGCGGCGATCGTCAACGGCCAGCTCTTGCGCGGCGCCAACAACGTCGCGGGCGAGATCGGCCACATCACCGTCGATAAATCCGGCATGCGTTGCGACTGCGGGCGGCGCGGGTGCTTACAAACCTTCCTTGCCGAACAGTTTTTGCTGCTTCGCGCACAGGAGCTCGATTCTTCCTTCGTCAGCCTGGGCCGCATCTTCGACGCCGCTTCCAAAGGCAGCGTGCCGGCGATCGCGTTTCTGCACCAGATCAACGAATACATCAACATCGCGCTCAACATCGTGGCTTGCGTCTACAACCCTGAGCTCATCCTGCTCGACAACCGATACCTTTCCGAGTACGGCGATTGGTACGCCCGCGCCACCGAAAAAATGCCCGACCTTCTGTTTCGCCCCATACTCGATCACGTCGAGGTGGAGTCCGTCGAGCGCGGAAAGATGGCGAGTCTCTACGGCATGTACTGTCTCATGCAAAACGATTTGTTGCGGATTCGTCTGTCGCCACCCCCGAACGAAGGACAATGAAAGGGAAGATGGCGATTTCACTTCATCTGCGCTTGCTGCGACCTGTGATTTATTATCATCTTGTTATTAACGATTGACACCGAACACGGCAACGTATATCATAGAGGATAGCTGAAAGTTCTTTGAGCCAATCTTGCACCCCGTTCCGTTTTCTCCGGTTTTCTTTGTATCCCCGCGACGGGCGCGTTCTCTCCCAAAACAAGTCTTTTTGTAAACGAGGAGGATTCATCATGAAAAAAGCATTGGCTGTTCTCTTGACGCTTGCGATGATATCCAGCTCCCTGCTTTTCGGGTGCGCACCGGCTTCGTCAGACAAAGCATCCGGCGACGCGCAGCCGGCCGGAAGCGGCAGCCCCACGATCGATCGCATCCTGGAGAGCGGCAAGATCCGCATCGGAATCGCGCTCAATGGCCCGCCGATTGGATTCCGCGACGACGCGGGTACCCCCAGTGGCTACGACGTCGATTTCGCGACCAAACTCGCGGAATCGCTCGGTGGCGAAGATCAAAAGCTCGAAATCGAGTGGGTGGACGTCGATGGTGAAACCCGCATTCCCGCGCTGACCAGCGGCCGCGTTGACATCGTATTTGCGAACATCACAGGGCGCCTCGATCGCGCCAAACTGATCGACTTTTCCATCCCCTACCTGATGGCGGGCATCAAGATGTTGACTCCGGCCGGATCGCCTTACAAAACGGTTGAGGATCTCAACAAGACCGGCGTCAAAGTTGTCGTCGCGCGCGGTACGACGGGCGAAGAGCTCGCGCTCAAATATGCGCCGAGCGCGGAAATCATCTACGTGCCAAACTTCACGGACCAGCTTCTCCAGCTCGAACAGGGCAAAGCGGACGCTGCTTTCGAAGACAGCGGCCTCATCGACTACGCCGCGATGCAGTCGAACGGCAAACTCGAAGCCCAGGAAAAACGCTATACTTCCGATCCCATTTGCATCGGCTTGCCGAAAGGCGATCTCGAGTTTGTCCGCTGGGTCGATATGTTCGTCTCCTGGCAAATCACCCAGGGCTTCCAGGCCGAAACCTATGAGAAATGGTGGGGCGTGAAGCCGGATGAAATGAAGGCGCTCTGGTAAAGATTGCAGGCGCAACGTATTTTGGGCAGCTGGATTTGCGTTATGACAGGCTGCCTTCGCCGAGTGGGTCGGAAGCTTTGTGCGACCGGCCCACTCGCAATCAGACGGCATTGCGCGTGAGAAACGAAACAAGCTGGCAGCAGCCGAAAGCGAGTGGAATGGATGTATAAGCTCAATTTTCGTTTTCTTTCCAAATACGCTCCCCTCTTGCTGGAAGGCGCGAGCCGAACGCTCCTCATCGTCGTGTTTTCGCTCTTTTTCAGCTTTGTATTGGGCTTGATCGTCGCGCTCATGCGGCGATCGAATCACAAAGGACTCCAACGGATCGGCGCAGCATGGGTTGATTTTCTGCGCAATACGCCCTTCCTTGTTCAGCTTCTTTTCATGTTCTATGGCCTTCCCGTTCTCGGCATCCAAACCGACCCCATCATCACGTCGATCATCGCGCTTTCGATCAATTCGAGCGCGCCCAACTGCGAAGTGATTCGCGCAGGGCTGCTCGCGGTCAAAAAGGGCTACTACGAATGTGCCGCCGCGCTGGGTTTTTCCCCGATGCAAACCTTGCGCTATGTCGTGCTTCCCGTGTCGCTGCGTTTGGCGTTTAAGCCTCTGACGAGCAACTTCATCAACCTCGTGCTCACGTCTGCCGTCGCGTTTTCGGTCACGGCAGTCGAAACGATGGGCGCCGCCAAGACCATCGCGGCACGCACCTCCCGTCCATTCGAGGTGTATCTGCTCATTTTGTTGAGCTACTGCGTCTTCACCTTTTTCATCTCCTTTGTCGCGAAAGCCATTGACAGACGCATTTCCATTACACTGTAGGAGGTGAAGGAATGAACGCAGTACAAACATCACTGACTTGGAACGACGCGATGCAATTTGTGCGCGCGACGGGCGTCACTTTGTCGGTTACGCTGCTGTCGATCGCGATCGGCACCGTGATCGGCATCGGTCTCGGCCTGATCCGCTGCTCGAAAAACAAAGTCATCGGCATGCTTCCGCTCATCGTCATCGAACCGTTGCGCAATTCTCCCCTCGTCACGCAATTGTTCCTGATCTTTTATGGCCTGCCTATGGTCACGCGCATCATGTTCGCCCCGTTTACGGCGGCGGTCATCGCGCTCTCGCTCAACACGGCTGCGTTTTTCGCCGTGCTGGTTCACAATTCCGTCAAAGCGATTCCCGCTTTGCAATGGGAATGCGGACTCGCGCTCGGACACAGCCGCACTTCGGTATTCATCCACATCATCGCGCGCCAGGCCTTCCGCCTTCTCATTCCACAGGCCATTACGCTTTACATCAATCAACTGCAATGCTCATCGCTCGTCGCGCTCATCAGCCTCATGGACATCACGAAAACCGGCGAGATCATCGCGCTGCGCACCTTGATGACCTTTGCGGTCTGGGGCATTGTATTCGTTCTGTATTATGCGCTCTCTTTTCCTCTGTCTCGGGTGGCTGTGCGGCTTGAGAAGAAATTCAGTTTTGCTTATTAGTAGGGAGGATGACGAATCGTATGGCGATGATCGAAGTACAAAACATCACAAAGAGTTTCGGAGATCTGACCGTGCTGCGCGATTTCTCCGTCAATTTTTCACAGGAAGGCGTCACCGTTCTCTTGGGTCCGAGCGGTACGGGCAAGAGCACGTTGCTTCGCTGCATCAACGGACTGGAAAGCATCGACAAGGGCGATATCCTGGTCGACGGCAAGTCGGTCACGGTCAAAAGCAACCTGAAACCGATCCGGCTCTGTTGCGGCATGGTTTTCCAGCAAACGGTTCTGTTTCCCCACCTCGACGTCATGGGAAACATGATCCTAAGCCCCATCAAGCTGCTGAACATGAGCAAGAGCGACGCCATGGAAAAGGCGCGCTTCTACCTCGCGAAAGTCGGACTCAGCAACAAAGAAAACTCCCACCACAACGAGCTTTCCGGCGGCGAACAACAGCGCGTCGCCATTGCGCGCGCCCTGATGATGAACCCCAAAGCACTCCTTCTCGACGAAATCACGTCCGCCCTCGACCCCGAAATGAGCAGCGAAGTGCTGCGCATTCTCGAGAATCTCGCCGCAGAGGGCGTTTGCATGCTCGTCGTGACGCACGAAATGTCGTTTGCGCGCCATGTCGCAAGCCGCGTGCTCTTTCTCGACAAAGGATCGCTCGTGTGCGATGAGACGAACGAACGATTTTTCTCCGAGGTGCGAAGGGAAAACGAGCGCATATCGAAGTTTTTGCAGTTCATTGGGGAATAACGTTTAGGCTTTTTTCTCTTTCTTTTCTTGAAAGAAAAGAAACAAAAGAACTTTCGTGCAGTCCGTATCTTCGATTCGGACTTCTTGCCCCGAAACACCCGCCACGCCCATGGCGGGTGTTTCGTTGTGGCTGGAAGCAGGATTCCCTTACCGGCTTCGACAAAGCTTTGTGAACGCCATTTGGTTCGGGAGCGTATTTCACGAGGGGACCGCAATAGGCTCTGGGCGCATCCGTGTTCGCGATCAAAGAGGGCTTTGCCGAGATTCGCGAAACGGCGCGGCGGCTTGCTCGACGTTGAGCCGGGCGAGCCGGGGCATGCTAGGAGCGTATTTCACGAGGGGACCGCAAAAGGCTCTGGGCGCAATCGTGTTCGCGATCAAAGAGGGTTTGCCAAGATTCGCGAAACGGCGCGGCGGCTTGCTCGGCGTTGAGCCGGGCGAGCCGGGGCATGCAACCCGGAGGGTTGCCCAAAAGTTTTTGCGCAGCTTTTTTCAAAAAGCGCGTTCCCGCTGACGAAAAGTGCCATACTAGGAAAGCAAAAAGGCAGGGAGGTCTTCCATATGATGACGAACTTGGCAATGATCGTACAACTGTTCTGCTCACTGGCGATCGCGACGTATTTCGTCAGCCAATACCGGGCACAGCGGGCGACGAAGATCAACGTCCACCGAGGCGGAGAGCGAGAGATGGAGAAGCTGCGGCGGCAGCGAAGCCGTGTGCTGTCCCAGCCGCTGAGCGAGAAGACACGACCGCAGCGGCTCGATGAGATCGTCGGGCAGGCGGATGGAATACGCGCGCTGACGGCAGCCCTCTGTGGACCGAATCCACAGCACGTCATCATTTACGGACCGCCGGGCGTTGGAAAAACTTGCGCGGCTCGGCTGGTGCTCGAAGAGGCGAAGGCTTCGCAAGACACGCCGTTTCGACAGGACGCGCGTTTCGTCGAGATCGACGCGACTTGTGTGCGTTTTGACGAAAGGGCCATTGCGGATCCTCTAATTGGATCTGTTCACGATCCAATTTACCAGGGGGCAGGCGCGATGGGCGCGGCCGGCGTGCCGCAACCCAAGCCGGGCGCTGTCACGAAGGCGAATGGCGGCGTCTTGTTTTTGGATGAGATTGGGGAGCTGCATCCGATCCAGATGAACAAGCTGCTCAAAGTTTTGGAAGACCGAAAGGTGTTTTTGGAGAGCGCGTACTACAGCCCCGACGACCCCAACATTCCGGCGCACATCCACGACATCTTCAAGAACGGCTTGCCTGCGGATTTTCGCTTGGTGGGCGCGACGACGTGTCGGCCGGAGGATTTGCCGGCGGCGATTCGTTCGCGTTGCCTGGAGATTTACTTTCGCGCGTTGCGGCCGGAAGAGCTGGCGTCGATTGCGATGCGGGCGGCCGAGGTGGCGAGCTGCACATTGGATGGGGTGTCGGCGGAGACGGCGGCCTCGTATGGCGAGAGCGGGCGCGACATCGTGAACATGATCCAATTGGCGGCGGGGGTCGCGATGCAGGCGGGGCGCGATGCGATCGAGGTCGAGGATCTCGAATGGGTGGCGGAGACTTGCCGGATGCGGCCACACAGCGAACAGAAGCTTTTGGAGCGTCGTCAGGTGGGCGCGGTCAATGGGCTGGCGGTGACGGGCGACGGGCGTGGCGTGATCATGGAGATCGAGGCGTCGGCGCGTCCGGTGGCGGCGGGGATGGGAAGGCTGCGCGTGACCGGCATCGTTGACGAGGAAGAGCTGGGCGGCAAGGGGCACACGGTGCGTCGCAAAAGCATGGCGTCGGCATCGGTCGAGAACGTGCTGACGGCGCTTCGCAATGTGACGGATTTGGATGCGCGGGATTTCGACTTGCACGTCAATTTTCCGGGCGGGACGCCGGTTGACGGTCCGAGCGCGGGCATCGCGATGGCACTCGCCTGCTACAGCGCCATGACGGAACGCGCGCCCGACTGCGCGATCGCGCTGACGGGGGAAGTGTCGATCCGCGGGCAAGTGCGACCGGTGGGCGGCGTGCGCGCGAAAATCGAAGCGGCGGCGCAGGCCGGTGCGAAACGGGTGATCATACCGGCGGAGAACTGGCGGGACGCGTTTGCGCGGCTGTCGATCGATGTGGTACCGGTGTCGGCGCTCGAGGAAGTGCTCGATCTGGCGCTCGATACCTTGCCGCCCAGACGCGGGTTTTCGTTGGCGACGGGCAAGCATATACGGGAAGAAGTTTCGGTGTGATGGGAACGGAGCCTGTCGAACGCTGGTGAGACGCTTGCGATCCGACGCGCTGCGAGGGTATAATGATCGAAGATAGATATGCTTGCAAAAAAGTGTGAATGGAATCACGTGACATTCGGAGGATGATGATGAACCACCAGCGCAATGAACGCTGTTATCCGCTCGTCGCCTTGCGCGGCTTGACGATATTTCCGCACATGACGCTGCATTTTGACGCCGGGCGGGACAAGTCTGTCGCGGCACTCGAAGCGGCGATGGAAAAGGAACAGCTATGCATACTCGTCGCGCAAAAGGACGCGCGGCAACCGGAGATCGGTCCGGAGGACCTCGAAGCGGTCGGGACGCTCGCCCGCGTGAAACAGCTCGCCAAGTTGCCGGGCGATTCGGTGCGCGCCCTCGTCGAGGGCCTTGCACGCGTGCGCATCGGGCCATTCGTCGAGACAGAACCGTTTTTTGAAGTGGAATTCGAATTGATGCCGTCGGTGAACGAGCCGAGCGATGAGCTGGCCGAGGCGTTTTCGCGTGAGTTGATCGCGGCCTATGACCGCTTCAGCCGTTCGGCCGGCAAGGCCTCGGCTGACGTCATGCTGGCTTTGCTCGGCGAGGGGAGCGTCAGTGCCCTTTGCGATTTGATCGCGGCGAACACCCTCGTCAAAGGCGAGGACAAGCAGGCGGTACTCGAAGAGACCGACGTGCAGGCACGGGCGAATTTGCTGCTCAGCATCATGCACCGCGAGACGCAGATCAAAAAGCTCGAAGGGAGCATCCAGCAAAAGGTTCGCAAAGCGATCGAGAAGGGGCAGCGCGAATACTATCTGCGCGAGCAGATCAAGGTGATCCGCACCGAGCTGGGTGAGGATGAGAGCCCCGAGGCTGAAGCAGAGGAACTTTTGGCGAAGCTCAAGAAGCTGGAGCTGGAGGAAGAGATTTCCGACAAGATCGCCAAGGAGATCAAGCGTTATGCGACGCTGCCGCAGGGTTCGCACGAGACGCCGGTTTTGCGCACCTGGATCGACTGGGCGCTCGGTTTGCCCTGGGGTGTGTACAGCCAGGATCGCTTCGACATAGCCAAGGCGCGCGACATTTTGGAACGGGATCACTACGGGCTCGAAAAGGTCAAGGAGCGCATGCTCGAACATTTGGCCGTTTGCAAGCTCAAGCGGGATCCCGCCGGAACGATCCTCTGCCTCGTCGGGCCGCCGGGCGTCGGTAAGACCTCGATCGCGTCGTCGATCGCCGAGGCCGTCGGGCGCAAATTCGTCCGCATGAGCCTGGGCGGTGTGCGCGACGAGGCCGAGATCCGCGGACATCGCAAGACCTACATCGGCGCGATCCCGGGACGTTTCATCGCGGCGATGAAGCAGGCCGGTACGATGAACCCGCTCATTTTGCTGGACGAGATCGATAAGCTGGGGGCGGATCACCGGGGGGATCCGGCGTCGGCCATGCTCGAAGTGCTCGACGGCGCGCAAAACAGCACCTTCCGCGATCACTATTTGGAGCTTCCGTTTGACTTGTCGAACGTCATGTTCGTCACGACGGCCAACACGACCGACACGATCCCGAGGCCCCTGCTCGACCGCATGGAAGTCGTACAACTTTCGAGCTACACCGAAGACGAAAAGGTGCAGATCGCGAAACGCCACCTGCTGCCCAAGCAGATCGCCGAACACGCGCTGCCGCCCAAGACGCTGAGCGTGCCCGACGAGACGTTGCGCCAGGTGATTTTGGGATATACGAGGGAGGCGGGCGTCCGCACGCTCGAGCGCCGTTTGGCGGAGATCTGCCGCAAAGCAGCCGTGCAGGTCGTGGGCGAGAACAAAAAGCGCATTGCGGTCAGCCCGAAGAAGCTGCAACACTTTTTGGGTACGCCGCGTTACCGGCGCGAGCTGGCCGATCTCAGCGATCGCGTCGGCGTCGTGACCGGCCTCGCTTGGACGGCGGTCGGCGGCGAGACGCTCTGCATCGAGTGCGAAATCCTGCCGGGCTCGGGCCACCTCGAGCTGACGGGGCAACTGGGCGACGTCATGCGCGAATCGGCGCGGGCGGCCTTCACCTACACGCGCGCCCATGCGGCGCAGTGGGGGATCGCGCCCGACTTCGACAAAAAGCACGACATCCACATCCACATTCCGGAAGGCGCGATCCCGAAAGACGGGCCGAGCGCGGGCATTTCGATGGCGACGGCGCTGATCAGCGCATTGTCGGGCGTGCCGGTGCGCGGCGACGTCGCGATGACGGGCGAGATCACGCTGCGTGGCAAGGTGCTGCCGATCGGCGGCCTGAAAGAAAAGAGCATCGCGGCCCAGAGAGAGGGCATCAAGACGATCGTCATGCCGGAAGAGAATCGGGTGGATCTCCAGGAGATCCCCGATGTGGTCAAGGAAAGCGTCAAGCTCGTCTTCTGCAAGGACCTCGGGAGCGTGCTGAAAGCGGCATTGCTCTACAAGCCCAAGCCTTACGTCGCGCCGCCAGAAGGTGAAAAGCGCGACGACGCCGCCCCGAACGGCGAAGCAGCGATCTTACCGGGACAGCACGATCGCGACATCGTGGGGCTTCGCTCTTGAGCGCCGAGAACTGGGAGCGCGCGATCAAAAACGCGCGCTTCGAAACGAGCGTCGCCAAGGTGGGTGGCTACCTCGAGACGGAGCTCCCGCAGATCGCGATGGTGGGGAAGTCGAACGTCGGGAAGTCGAGCTTCATCAACGCCGTCTGCAACAACGGAAAACTGGCGCGGACCTCGCAAAGCCCTGGCAAAACGCGCTTGATCAACTACTTTTCCGCGAACAACGGCAGCTTCTACCTCGTCGATCTGCCGGGGTATGGCTTTGCGAAAGCGCCCAAGCACGAGCAGGAAGCCTGGGGCGAGTTGATCGAGGGGTATTTGCGTTCCGGCAAAGTGACCCACCTCTTTCTCTTGCTCGACAGCCGCCACCCGCCGACCGCCGACGACAAGGCGATCTTTCATTGGGTGCTTTACTACAACATCCCCTACACCCTCGTTGCGACCAAGGTGGATAAAATCGCCAAGTCGAAGCGCCAAGCGGCGCTTTTGGCGATCCAAAAGGCGATCGGCGCTATCGGAATGCCGATCGGTTTTTCGGCCGTGGATAAAACGGGTGTTCGTGAAGCTCACGCGCAGATCGGGCGGGTCGTGGCCGACGCCCTTGAGAGACGCACACAAACGGCTGCCAGCGGGACAGACGCCGACAAAAAAAATATTTGCGAGGATTGAGGTAGCAATAGCGAGCCATCAAGCAGCGACAATGGCGCGATAGGGCTTGCATCGACGCTTGTACCGGATCGACTTTGCCCCGCGCCCAGGGAATTGCCGATTTTTCCCAATATCGCAGCATGCGGCTTTGCCATTGCGCATCCGGCTGCCTTTCGGCGTGCGACGCGCCGGAAACGCCCTGGAATGGCAACTCTTTTACGCATTTTCGGCTTGACATCTGCATACTCACTTAGCATAATGGTCATAGCCAAACGCGGGCGCGATCGTCGCCGGCGTGCGGCTGCGAGAATGGATCATTCGAAGATTATTTGGGTGGGAGGCGGACCGCCATGCAGGTCGTCAAATGTCCGAGATGCGATATCAACTTTATGCGTGAAGGTGAAGCGTGCTGCAAGATTTGTCAGCGCGATCTCAAGGGAATGGCCCTGAAGGAGAGCGAGCCGGAAATGTGCGCAGAGTGCGGCGAAAACCCGGCCCTGCCCGGCGAAGACATCTGCGCCGATTGCCTGAAAGAGCGTAAACTTCTGCACGACGAACCGAGAAAAACGAACGTCAAACGCAAGCCCGAGGTCGTTTCCGACGACGAGGACGACTTGCCGCTCGACGAAAACGAAGAGCCGATCGAAGAAGACGACATCGAGACGGGCGAACTCGAAGAGCTCGACATCGACCTCAGCATCGGCGAAGAGGAAGACGTCGAAATCGACGAACTGCCGGACGAAGACCTCGTCGATCTCGACGACGTAGAGGCCGACGAATTCGACGCGGAAGACGCGCTCGACGACTGCAAGGATGAAAGCGCACGCGCCGAACTCCTTAGCTGGGAAGACCGCGACCGAAATGTCCGCGCGCGATAGGGCGCTCGGGCAACTGAGATACGTCGCAGCGCGGCGGAAAGGATGACGTGAAGGTATTCGCCATATCGGACCCCCACCTTTCGTTCGCCCAGCCAAAGCCGATGGACGTCTTCGGCGCGAGGTGGGATGACCACTTTGCGCGCATGTCCGAGCATTGGCAAAGGCTGGTCGCGCCACACGACATCGTGCTGATCCCCGGCGACCTCAGCTGGGCGATGAAGCTCGAGGATGCCAAGCTGGATCTCGACGCGCTGGGCGCCTTGCCTGGACGAAAGGTCATCCTTCGCGGCAACCACGACTATTGGTGGAGCTCGCTGTCCAAAGTACGGGGGGCGCTGCCCGAAGGCATGTATGCGTTGCAAAACGACGCCGTCAGATTGGGCGGCGTCGTGATCTGTGGATCGAGGGGCTGGGTCTGTCCGGGCGCGCAGCACTTCGAGGCCGACGATGAGAAGATCTACAAGCGCGAGGTCATGCGTTTCGGCATGTCGCTGGCGGATGCCGGCAGAAAACGCCAGCCGGGGGATCGACTGGTCGCCATGCTGCATTACCCGCCGTTCAACGAAAAACGCGAGACGAGCGGCTTCGTCGAAGCCCTGGAGCAGTCCGACGCGGACATCCTTCTCTACGGCCACCTACACGGCAATAGCTGCAAAAACGCGTTCGAGGGCGAGCGAAACGGCATTCAGTATCGGCTCGTCAGCTGTGACCACCTCAACCTGGTGCCGAGCTGCCTCTTCGAGACAGAACAGGGATAAGACGCCGTTCTTGGGACGGCGTTTTTTTGTGCATGAAAAAGGCGAACGGTTCGGCAAAAGGAAAGGGGAGAATGCGCTGTCGAAGGGGAAAAAGGCGAACGAAATGCATAAACATTCATCACATCGCGGAAAATATGCAAGGTGCTTTTGTGCAAAAAACGTACGTTCGAGGAACACAAAATGTAAATAATTTGTAAACAAGATAGTGATTGCAAATTCACGATCGCGTCAATTCGCGCGATCGGATGCGCTGAAATGCAGATAAATATTGAGCTTTCAGCCATGCCGCATCGAGCGGCGGATCGGTCTCGAAACCGATTTCATCGTGGATACGATTGGAACGCAAGAAAAGGGAAAAAAGGACACTTTCATTTTCCGGCCTGTATGGTATAATAACTCATGTGGTGAATAGTGTGGGGTTGTGGATCGAAGTGGCGCAAATTTGCGCCGGCATCCCGCAAAAAGGGGAGTGTTCGTTCGCATGTTGATCGGCTCATCGACCGGTGCCATTGATGCGAAAGGCCGCGCATTCGTGCCCGCCAAGTGGCGGCAGGATCTCGGGGCTGATTTCGTGATCACGCGCGGCATCGGCGGCTGCCTCTATGCGATGAGCCTGGTCGAGTGGGAAAAGCTCTCGGCCAAACTCGCGGCACTTCCGCTGTCCGACGCCAAAGCGCAGAGCATCAATCGCAACCTCTCGCGCTGGGCGGAAAATTGTGAACCCGACAAATCCGGACGCATCCTGATCCCGCAAAAGCTTCGCGAACTCGCCGGCATCGAAGGCGAGGTCACCTGGATTGCCATGACGAACCATGTCGAGATCTGGGCGACGGGCGTGCTCGACGCGCGCGACGAAGCCGGTGAAGAGGACTACGAACAGACGCTGGCGCAGGCGGTCGCCTATGGAATATGAAGCGCCGCGCCCGTCGACGGAGGATGGAAGGCATGAATACTTCGCTGGGAAGCCGAACCCAACCCATACAAGCACAGGCGATGCAGCCGTCGCTGCCATCGACCAACCCGGGTGAATTCTCGCACAAGCCCATCCTATTGGGCGCGTGTGTTTCGACGCTCTTGCCCGAACGCGGCGGCGTCTACGTCGACTGTACCCTTGGTGGAGGCGGACATAGCGAAGCGATCCTGTCCCGCCTGCCGAAAGGCGCGCGGCTGATCGGGATCGACCGCGACGCAGACGCCCTCGCGGCGGCCAACGCGAGGCTTTCGCGCTTCGGCGAACGCTATACGTCGGTGCGCGCCAATTTCTTCGATATGAACAGTATACTCGATGGCCTCGGCATCGACAAGGTCGATGGGTTTTTGGCCGACCTGGGCGTCTCGAGCTGGCAGCTCGACAATCCGGAACGCGGTTTTTCCTACCAGCACGACGCCCCGCTCGACATGCGCATGGACGATCGCGCGCGCTTTTCGGCCTATGACGTCGTGAACGTCTACAGCGAAACCGAACTCACCCGCATCTTCCGCGATTACGGCGAAGAAAACTGGTCGTCGCGCATCGCGTCTTTCATCATCGAGCGGCGCAAAAAGGCGCCCATTCGAACGACCTATGAACTGGTTGACGTCATCAAGGCCGCCATACCGGCCTCGGCCCGGCGCGACGGCCCACATCCGGCGAAACGCTGTTTCCAAGCCATCCGCATTGAGGTCAACAACGAGCTGGGCGGACTCGACCGCGCGCTCGAAGACATGGTCAAACGCCTGAACGTCCACGGCCGCGTCGCCGTGATCAGCTTTCATTCGCTCGAAGACCGCATCGCGAAGCAATGCTTTGCCCGCCTGCAATCGCCCTGCGTATGCCCACCGAAAGCGCCGATCTGCACCTGCGGCCAAAAGTCGCTCGGCCGCGTGCTGACGCGAAAACCCATCCTGCCGACCGAATCGGAGATCGAAACGAACCCGCGTGCCCGCAGCGCCAAACTCCGTGCCTTTGAGCGAATTTGACGGCCGAAACGCCGCCGATCCTACGGAGCCGGGTGCTGTAGAAAAAACTGGGACGTTCTACGTGCGTCTCCAAAGGAATATGATCATGATGAATCCGATACATGGTAAAACGAGGCGAAGCTTCTTCCCGCCGCGGGAGGAGCTCTGCTTTTACCGTGGAGCGGAGGCGCCGAGCTTCGATCCCTACGATTACGCCGAGCGGCCGCCCCAACGAGCGCCGCGTTCCGCCGGCAAATCACAGCGGACCGTTGCCCCCTCGAAAAAGGGCAGCCACCTCTGGGTGTATGTCATGCTCTTCGGGCTCGCGGTGGCGTTCTGCGGCACGCTGATCGTCGTCCAATCCGAACGCATCACGGCCGCCAACCGCAAAAATAGCGTCTTGACCGACGAAATCGCGGCGCTGCGCGACCGCTACGTCGAAAAGCAAACCACCTTTGAGAAGGTGACCGACATCGAATACATCCGCCAGCACGCCAGCGAAGATCTGGGCATGGCGAACCCCAAACCCGATCAGCTCATCTCGCTCGACATCGATGCCCCAGCCAAAACAGCACCATCGGGGAACGAAGCGCGTGCGGAAGCCCAGTCGTTTCAGGTCGTCGAGCAGCCGCTCGAACCCGAGAAACCCAAGATGAGCCGCCCCTTCCGAAGCCTGCTTAAGCCGGAACGCCGCGCGATCGACGTCGAGGTCGGTGCCGCCGACGGCGACTGATCCCAACCGAAAGCCGCCCCGCGCGCGATCGCCGCAGCGCCGCTACGGCCCGTAGCGGCCTTTTCCTTGCGCGGGGGGACGTTGGGGGACTTCATCCCCCAAACCCCTAGCCTCAAGGAACCGGCTCCTTGAGAATCCTATCCATAAAGTAAGGTAAGCAGAGTCGGATGTAAACAGGGTGGAAGGGCTTATTCGAGCAAGTGTGAGGAAGGAGATGCCTGTGCCGAAACACAAAGAAGGTAGGAAACAGACCAATCGCCGCCTACTGGGAACGCTGATCGGCTTCGCGTTCCTGTCGTGCATGCTTTTGGTTCGCCTGGCCGTCGTGCAGGTGTTTAACTCGGAGTTTTACCAAGCCAAAGCGATCGGTCAGTGGACGTCGGACACCATGGTCGCCGCCAAGCGCGGCCGCATCGTCGACGAAAAAGGGATCCCGCTCGCCCAGAGCATCACGGCCCAAACCGTCATCGCCAAGCCCAATCTCATCCCCGTGGAAAAGCGCGAGGACACGGCGCGAAAGTTGGCCGACAAACTCCAGCTCAACTACGAGGATGTTCTCAAAAAGATCAGCGACAAGAACATTTCTTATGTCAACATCAAGCGCCAGATCAGCGATGAAGAGTTCGTCAGCATCCAAGAGCTCCGCCTGCCGGGCGTCAACTTCACGGTCGAGCCCAAGCGCAGCTATCCCCGTCTGGAGCTGGCGGAGCAACTGTTGGGCTACACCGACATCGACGGCAAAGGCCAGGAAGGCCTCGAAGCGCGTTACGACAAGTACCTGAGCGGAACGCCTGGCCGCACGATCAACGAGATCGACTCGGCCGGACGCACGATCGAAAACGGCGCGTCCCAGCCGATCACAGCGGTCAACGGCGCACAGGTCAAGCTGACGATCGACGCGGTCGTCCAGCTCTTTCTCGAAAACGCATTGAAGGATTGCTACACGGTCAACAATGCCAAGAGCGTGCAGGGAATCGTCATGAACTGCAAGACCGGCGCGATCCTCGGCATGGCGACCCTTCCGAGCTTTGACCTCAACGCCCCCCCCCGACACGATCTGGAATCCTTGCGCGCCCTGTCCCGAAATCGTGTCATCGCCGATGCATACGAACCGGGCTCGACGTTCAAGATCATAACGTTGGCCGCCGGCTTGGAAGCCGGGGTCACGAAGGAAAGCGATCACTTCAGCTGCAACGGTGGCCGGACGATCGACGGGGAATTCATCAAATGCTGGAGCCGCAACCACAAAGCCTCCCAGACCCTGGCCGAAGGGGTGCAAAACTCTTGCAACCCCGTATTCATGGACATCGCGGGGCGTTTGGGCACCGATCGCTTTTACCAGGCCATCGAAAATTTCGGCTTTGGGCAGTTGACGAACGTCAAACTGACGGGGGAAGCCGGTGGCATCGTCCGAAACCCCAAGCAGATCCGAAATGTCGATCTCGCGCGCATCGGCTTTGGACAGTCGATCGCGGTCACGCCCATCCAGCTCGCGACGGCGGTCAGCGCCTGCGTCAACGGCGGCAAGCTTATGCAGCCCTATGTCGTCAGCGAGATCGTCGGCGAAGATGGCACCGTTCTGGAGAAGAACGAACCGACCGTCGTGCGCGAAGTGCTTTCCGAACAGACGAGCAAACTCGTCGCGTCCATGCTCGAAGGCGTCGTGCGCGACGGCAGCGGGCGCAATTGTTATATCCCTGGCTACCACGTCGGCGGCAAGACGGGCACAGCCCAGAAATACGAAAACGGCAGGATCGCCCAGGGCAAGAACGTCGCTTCCTTCATCGGTTTTGCGCCGGCGGACGACCCACAGTTTTTGGTGCTGGTCGTCGTCGATGAACCCAACATCCGCTCACAGGTTTTCGGAAGCACCGTCGCCGCGCCGACCGTTCGCAGCGTGCTCTACGACACGCTCCGCCAGTACAACGTCGTGCCGCGCTACGACGAAAGCGAGGACGGCACACACACCGACGTCAAGGTGCCCGACCTCCGCGGACTGAGCTTCGACGAAGCCAAACACGTGCTGCAGGAGAACCATCTCAGCTACGAAGCGGACGGCGTTGGCAACGTGATCAACCAGGCGCCCTTTCCCGACGCGATCGTGCCGGAGAAAAGCGGCATCCTGCTCTATATGTCGATGCCCGAAGTCGACGAGGCCGAGACGATGGAACCCATCGTCGTGCCCAACCTGACCCACAAGAATCTCGCGTCGGCCTATTCCGAGCTCGACGAACTGGGGCTTCGCATCGAGGCGAAGGGCGACAAGCTGGGCCGCGTCGTTTTGCAGGAACCTGGCTACGGAGCGCGCCTGACGCCGGGCGCCACCGTCGAGGTCACGCTGCGCAACGCGTACGACGGCAATTGAGTTGGTTTTCCATTTATGGTATAATGTGCGCGCTGCGGTGCGCAACCGCGGCGACCGGACGCGTTCCGGGCTTGCGAATGATAGCGACCGGCTTTTGCCGGCGAACGATCGTATAGGGGGGTACCATGCGTCTTTCCGAGCTGTTTGCGGATACGCCGCATGAATTGATCGGCGCGGATGCCGATGTCGTGGAGATTCGCTGCGATTCGAGAAAAGTGCAAAAGGGCGATCTTTTCGTCTGCATTGTGGGCAGCATATCCGATGGGCATCAATACGCCGAAAAGGCGGCGGCAGCGGGTGCGGCAGCCCTGGTCGTCGAGCGGCGGCTGCCCATCGACCTGCCGCAGATCCTGGTCTACAACACGCGCATCGCGATGGCCGAGGCGGCGAACGTCTATTACGATCGCCCGTCGCAAAAGCTGACCATGGTCGGCGTGACGGGCACGAACGGCAAGACGACCGTCACCCACATGATCAAGGCGATCGCTGAAGCCGCCGGACAGACGGCCGGCATGATCGGCACGATCCACAACATGATCGGAGCCGAGATCGTCGAGACTGAGCGCACGACGCCCGAATCGATCGACTTGCAGCGCATTCTCGCCTACATGGTCGAACGAGGGGTGGACCTGTGCGTAATGGAGGTCAGCTCCCACGCGCTCGACCAGTGCCGGGTACACGGCATCGAGTTCGACGCAGCGGTGTTCACCAACCTGACCCAGGATCACCTCGACTACCACCACACGATCGACAACTACCGCGCCGCCAAACGGAAGCTCTTCCGGCACGCCAAACACGCCGTCGCCAACATCGACGACGCGCATGGCCTCTACATGCTTGAAGGCTTCGAGGGCGCATCGACGACGATCGGCATCCGCGAGAGCGCCGAGCTCTCGGCCAAAGAAATCGACATCACACCCCAGGGGGTCCAGTTTGACATGATCCTGCCCGACGGCGAGATTCTGCACAGCAAGCTGAACATACCGGGCCTCTTTAGCGTATACAACGCCATGTGTGCTGCCGGCGCGGCGGTGGCGCTCAAGATCCCGTCCGCCTGCATCAAGGCGGGGCTCGAATCGATCAACAGCGTCTCCGGCCGCCTGGAGAAACTCTCTCCGGATACTTGCCCCTTCACTGTGCTGCTCGACTACGCGCATACGCCGGACGCCCTCGAAAACGTCCTAAAGACTGTGCGCGAATTCGCGCGGGGCCGCGTCGTGACGCTCTTCGGCTGCGGCGGCGACCGCGATCGCGCCAAGCGCCCTATCATGGGCCAAGTTGCGGGGCGATACAGCGACTTCTGCATCATCAGCAGCGACAACCCGCGCAACGAAGACCCCATGGCGATCATCGACATGGTCGAGTCCGGCACGAAGATGTCAGGCTGCGACTACATCGTCATCGAGAACCGCTTCGACGCCATCCGCTACGCCCTCGACCACGCCGAACCCGACGACGTCATCCTTTTGGCCGGAAAGGGCCACGAGACCTACCAGGAGATCGCGGGCGTCAAGAATCCGTTCGACGAAAAGGAAATCGTCGGGGAGCTATTGGAGACGCTACTTTCTTTGGAAAGAAAGTAGCCAAAGAAACTTTTGCGCACACGCCTCTACGACGCGTGTGCCGACCCCGGCATGTGCGGCTGCCGCCTTCATGCCGTTCCGGCTGGGCGGGAAAACGGCAGTTTGCAAACGTATGCGCGAATCCAAACCGCTCGCCGACAAGCGCATACCCCTCGATTCGCCCGAACGAAGTGAAGGGTGAAACGGACACGACAGAAGTTTTTGCGCAGCTTTTTACAAAAAGCGCGTACTCATGATAAGCAGGAGCAGAGAATGCAACAAATACTCCTATCCTTCCTGATCGCATTCGCGGTTTGCCTCGTCGCGGGGCCGATCTTCATTCCGATGCTGCGGAGGCTGAAGTTTGGGCAACAGGTGCGCGACGACGGTCCGGAAAAGCACAAGGTCAAGCAAGGCACGCCCACGATCGGCGGCATCATCCCGATCGTCGGGATGGCGGCCGCAGTGCTTTTGATGGTGAAGGGGAGCAAGGAGTTCGTCGTGATGGCCGGCCTGGGAACACTGGGTTACGGCTTGATCGGCTTTTTGGACGACTTCATCAAGGTACACAAAAAGCGCTCGCTGGGTCTGCGGGCTTACCAGAAGATCATCGGGCAATTCGGCCTGGCGACGGTGATCGCTGTGTGGGCCTACCGCAACCCCTTGATCGGGCCGTCGCTCGTCGTGCCGTGGCTGAACGTCGAATGGAACCTCGGATGGTTCTATGTGCCGTTTGTCGTGTTCGTCGTGCTCGCGGTCGTCAACGCCGTAAACCTGACCGACGGGCTGGACGGTTTGGCGTCGGGCGTCATGCTTATCGATGCGATCACGTACGCGCTGATTTGTCTGATCCTGATGCTCCGTGCCCAGAACGAGGGAAATGTGCTGCTCGCGAGTAATCTGCAAAACGCCATGATCTTTGCGGCGGCGCTCGCAGGTGCCTGCATGGGCTTTTTGCGCTTCAATGTCTACCCCGCGCAGGTCTTCATGGGCGATACCGGATCGCTTGCCTTGGGTGGCGCGCTGTCGATGTTGGCGATCCTGTCGCGGTCGATCCTCATCATTCCCATCGCGGGGATCATGTTCGTCGCTTCGGATGTGTCGGTTGTGCTGCAAGTGGGCAGCTACAAGCTCCGCAACAAAAAACGCGTCTTTTTGATGGCACCGCTGCATCATCACTACGAATTGAAGGGCTATCCGGAGACAAAGATCGTCGCGATGTACGTCTTTATCACGGTCGTGGCCTGTGCGCTCGTGCTCTTGAGTTACGTGTAACAGGGAATCCGCGCCGTTTCGGGGCATTCGTGTGCCCTTAATATTGTTTTGTTGGAATCTTGGAAGATTGGAAATGAGGTGGGGGCATGGACGCTGGCCAGTGGCGAGGCAAACGCGCTTTGGTCGTGGGCATGGCGCGAAGCGGTTTGACGAGCGCCAAACTTTTGCATGTCTGCGGCGCGGACGTGACGCTTTACGACGCAAAGCCGCGGGAAAAGCTTGTGAGCGCTTTGCATCAGCTCGGCGGCATCGCCGTGACGGAGGCGTTCGGCGTCAATCCGATCGCGTGGATCGAATCGCATCCCGTCGATCTGATGGTGTTGAGCCCGGGCGTGCCCTACCGGACGCCCTTCATCGAGGCGGCCAAAGCGCGCGGCATCGAGGTCATCGCAGAGATCGAACTGGGATACCGTGCGGCACAAGCGCCGATCGTCGCGATCGGCGGCACGAACGGCAAGACGACGACGACGGCGCTCACCGGTGCAATCTTCGAGGCCGCGGGGCGCAATACCTACGTCTTGGGGAACATCGGCGAACCGCTGACGAAGTGTGCGCTCGAAACGAAGCCGGACGACGTGATCGTCGCCGAAATCGCGAGCTTGCAGCTCGAAAGCACGTCGGAATTTCGGCCCCGATCGTGTGCGCTGCTCAACATCACCGAAGACCACCTCGATCGTTTCGGCACGATGGATTACTACATCGACGTCAAGTGCAAGATGTTTGCGAACCAGCGCCCCGAAGACGTCTGCTGTCTGAACGCCGACGATCTGATCGCGAGTAGCTTGTGCGATCGCGTAAAGGGGCGGCTGCTGCGTTTCAGCCGGCTGCGCGAGGTCGAGGAAGGCGCCTTTGTGCGCGACGGGTGGATTACGTTCCGCATGGACGGCCGGGAGACGCCGATTTGCCCCGCCGCCGACGTGCGCATCCCGGGGGCGCATAACCTCGAAAACGCGCTCGCCGCGGTTTGTGTGTCGATGCCGATGGGCGTATCGGCGGCGGCAGCCGCAGAAGCGCTGCGGACCTTCCCGGGCGTCGAGCACCGGATCGAGCGGGTTTGCGAGAAAAACGGCGTGTGCTACATCAACGACTCGAAAGCGACGAACCCCGATTCGTCGATCAAGGCCGTGCAGGCCATGACGCGGCCGACCGTGTTGCTTCTGGGCGGTTCGAACAAAAACAGCGACTACACGCCGCTCTTTCGCGCGTTTGACGGCAAGATCAAGGCCGTCGTCGCGCTCGGCGAAACCGCCGACCAGATCCTGCGCGACGCGAAGATCACGGGTTACAGCGCGATCCACCACTGCGCGGGCTCATTCGAGGATGCCGTGCGTTTGGCGGCTTCTCTCGCCGAAGCGGGCGACAACGTGCTGCTCTCTCCGGCCTGCGCCTCCTACGACATGTTCGACAACTACGAGGTGCGCGGGCGGGTCTTCAAAGCGATCGTAACGAACTTCTGATTGGGGCGAAACCCTTCGCGAAGGGGCAGCGCTTTCGCAGCGGCGAGCCCTGCAAAAGGTGGGGACAAAAGGAGGGTGGCATGGCGTTTTTCCGCAAATACTTCCCGAAGAATCGTGGGCACGTCGATTACTGGATGCTCTGCCTAATCATCATGATGCTGGCGTTTGGGATGCTGATGATGCTGTCGGCGAGCTACTACTACGGCATCGCGAATCGCAACGGCGACGGCTACTACTACGTCAAGCAGCAACTGCGCGGCATCGTCGCGGGGGGCGTGATCATGTACGCGCTGTCGCGGCTGGACTACCGGCAGCTCAACAAAAAAGGACCGCTGACGCTGATCTACGGGGCTGCGGTCGTGATGCTGATCATGTGCTTGTTGCCGGGCATGAACGTCGTCGTGCGCGACGCGCAGCGCTGGATCCGGATCTTTGGTTTTCAGTTCCAGCCGTCCGAGTACGCAAAATTT
>JAVBLF010000129.1:0-23545 GCA_031553675.1 Eubacteriales bacterium
GCGCTGCTTTCGATCATGCGGGGCTTTCTGGATGGCAAGACCTACGAGGTTGTCAAGGATTCGGCTGCGAGCGTCAAAGAGGTCGCGAAGAACTTTTTGCTCTACGGCACGTTGGCGGAGATTTTCGCGCGCGAAACCGGCTTCAACAAGGGTTTGGGCGGCTCGATGCACGCTTTCTTCACGCCCTTCGGCATTTACCCGAACAACGCCATCGTCGGCGGCTCGGGCGACATCTCGACCGGCGCTGCCCTCTACAAGCGCGTCAACGGCAAGCCAGGCTGCGTCGTTTGCAACATCGGCGACGCGTCCATGGCGTGCGGCCCGGTTTGGGAAGGGCTCATGTTCGCCGCGATGGATCAGTACCGCACCCTCTGGGGCGACGAACACGGCGGTGGCCTGCCGATCATCTACAACATCATGAACAACCAGTACGGCATGGGCGGGCAGACGAACGGCGAGACGATGGGCTACCACACCGCCGCGCGCATTGGCGCAGGCGTCAACCCGGAGCAGATGCACGCCGAACGCGTCGATGGCTTCAACCCCCTGGCCGTGATCGACGCCTTCCGCCGGAAGAAGAAGATACTCGCCGAGAAGCGCGGACCGGTGCTGCTCGACGTGCTGACCTACCGCTTCAGCGGCCACAGCCCGTCCGACGCCATGACCTACCGCAGCAAGGAAGAACTGGCCGCCTGGCAGGCCGTCGATTCGATCATCGCCTATGGACAGCAGTTGATCGAAGCGGGGTTGGTGAAAGAAGCCGACGTCGAAACCATCCAGAAGAGTGTTTTGGCCGACCTCGACCGGACCTTCGACCTCGTGACGAATGACGCGATCTCCCCGCGCATGGATCTGGCCGCCGACCCCGACGCGATCGCAAAGATGATCTTCTCGAACGGCAAGATCGCCAGCCTCGACGAAGGCCGCGCGCCCGACGTGCTCATGCCCAAGGCAGAGAATCCGCGCGTCCAGAAGATCGCGGGCAAGGAGCGTTTCGCGTTCAAGGACGGCAAGCCGGTTTCGAAGAACAAAGTCTATCAACTGCGCGACAGTCTTTTCGAAGCCGTGATCGACAAGTTCTACGAAGACCCGACGCTCGTCGCCTACGGCGAAGAAAACCGCGACTGGGGCGGCGCGTTCGCCGTTTATAGCGGTTTGACCGAGGCGATTCCGTATCATCGCCTCTTCAACTCGCCGATCTCCGAAGCTTCGATCGTCGGTAGCGGCGTCGGCTACGCCATGATGGGCGGACGCGCCCTCGTCGAGCTGATGTACTGCGATTTCCTGGGCCGCGCTGGCGATGAAGTGTTCAATCAGATGAGCAAGTGGCAGGCCATGAGCGGCAATGTCATCAAGATGCCGCTGGTGATGCGCATGTCGGTCGGCAGCAAGTACGGCGCCCAGCATTCGCAAGATTGGACGGCGCTCTGTGCGCACATCCCGGGCCTGAAAGTCGTCTATCCCGTGACGCCCTACGACGCCAAGGGCCTGATGACGGCGGCGCTCAATGGCACCGATCCGGTCATCTTCCTCGAAAGCCAGCGCGTCTACGACATCGGCGAACTCTTCCACGAAGGCGGCGTCCCCGAAGGCTCCTACGAGATCGCGATCGGCGAGCCCGACGTCAAGCGGGTGGGCAGCGATCTGACCATCCTCTCCGTCGGCCCGACGCTCTACCGCGCGCTCGACGCGGCGAAGGTGCTCGAAGAAACGCACGGCGTCAGCGCCGAGGTCATCGACGCGCGTTCGGTCGTTCCCTTCCAGTATGATCTCGTGATCGAGTCGGTCAAAAAGACCGGCCGCATCCTGCTGACGAGCGACGCCTGCGCCCGCGGAAGCGTGCTGTCCGACATGGCGCGCACGATCTCGGAGCTGGCCTTCGACTACCTCGACGCCCCGCCCACCGTCGTCGGCGCCAAGAACTGGATCACGCCGGCGCACGAGCTCGAAGACAACTTCTTCCCGCAGGTCGATTGGCTCATCGATGCCGTGCATGAGCGCATTTTGCCGCTGCCCGGCCACGTCGTCAAGACGAACCAGACGACGATGAAGCAGCTCGACGACAACCGCAAAGGCGTATAAGAAGCCACGAAACAAGGACGCGCCGTCGATGGCGCGTCCTTTTCGGTCGCGACTCTGAAAAGCGTGCAAAAGCGAATGCAGCAGCAATACACGGATCAAAAAAGCGCCCCCGATCGATGGAGGCGCTTTTTTGTCTTACTCGGCGTCGGCTGCTTCCTGGTCTTTGTTGTAGTCGGCGCGGTTGTCGTCGAGGCGGTCGGGGAACTTTTCGACCTTGGCGGCAGTGGTCCAGTCCTCGATCTGCTTGGTCCAGGCTTCTGTCTGCTTCTGGGTCAGGACGATCTGGCGGGCATCTTCTTTCACTTCATCGAACGTCTTTTCGCCGGGATTGAGGTCGCCGACGCGCTTGATGATGTGGATGCCGAATTCCGACCAGACGGGTTCGCTGACGTCGCCGACCTTGGCGAGCTTGGCGGCCGCGTCGGTGAAGGCCTGCACGTAGGTGGTCGATTTCGCGCTGATCAGGTAGCCTTGGGGACTCGTGGCCATGCCGGGATCCTGGCCGTACTCGGTGATGAGCGCGTCGAAGTCGGCGCCGGAGCGGACTTTCGTCATGACCTCTTGGGCCTTGCTGTTCAGCGGCGCTTTGAGATCGTTGATCTGCTTGTCGATGTCGTTGATCTGCTTCATGACGTCCGCGCGTTTCGTGGTGTTTTCCGCCTTTTGTTGCGGCGTGGTCGCGGGGTCGGCGTCGGAGATCGTCAGGTTGCCCAGCTCGGTCGCGAGCGGGTCGCGGCTGGTCTGGAGCTCGGTGATCTTCGTGTTGGTCTCTTCGTCGATCGAGAGCAGAACGTGCTTGACGTAGAAATAGCCTTCGGGCACGACGATCTGGGGCGACAGGTTTTCGAAGTTCGCGGGATTTTCCTTGACGGAGGCGCGCTGGGTTTCGAGTTCCTTGTCGTACCAGGCCTTGATGTCGTTGTCGTCGATCGTTACGGTTTCGTTAAAGGCGGTCTGTTGTTTCTGGCGGATCTTTTCGTTCGTCAGTTCCTTTTTGAAGTTGTCGAGGTCGACGCCCTGGTTCTTGAGCTCGACGTCGACGCGTTCCTGCAAGCTCTTTTCGATCGCGTCATCGGTCGCGCCCTCGCCGAGCTCGGTCTTGACGTCTTCGCGGAAGCCTTCTTTGAACTGGTTGAGCGCGTCGTCGTACTGTTTTTGCACATCGGCCGTCTCTTCGTCGGTCAGCTTGTCGTAGCCGCCCTCTTTGGCCTTCTGGTTGAGCACTTCCTGCTGGACGATCGCATCGAGCGCCTGGGTTTTCAGGGTATCGTCCGGCTGCATGCCCATCATCTGGTAGGCGTAAGCCATGCCGTCATAGGCGTCGAAATAGGTTTTCTTGAGCAGCTCGACGCCGTTGACCGTCGCGACGACCTGTTCTTTGTCTTTGTTTTCGTCGACCGTCACGAGGTTGCAGGCCGCCATGCTGACCAAGATGGCCGCACCCGCCAGCAGAGACACCACTTTTGTCCAATTCTTCATCTTTCTTCTCCTAACATACTCGGGTTCGCATCGGATCGCATGGCAGCATCGATCAACCGATGCGATCAAAGTAGCGCTTGATCTCCAGAGTGCCGTCTGCCTTTTTCTTGTTGGCGATCTCGTTGAGCAGCGTCATGCGCGGCTGGCCGACGATCATGGCTTTGACGTTTTCTTTGCAATCTTCGAGCGGCACGGGGCCTTCGGCGACCTTCTCGGTCAGCTTGATGATGTGCATGCCCTGGATGCTCTTGACGGGTTCGCTGACCTGGTCGACGTCCTTCAGCGCGAGCGCGCCGTCGACGAAGCCTTTCAGCAGGCCGTTTTTGGCGCTGTCGGGCCCAACGAGGTAACCGTATTCGCTGATCGGCATCATGGTCATGCCGGGGTCGTCGTTGTATTTGGCGATCAAATCTTCGAAGGGTGTGCCCGCCTTCAGTTCGGCGACGCACGCATCGACCTTGCTCTGGATGGCTGCATAGCCCTCTTCGTAGAGCTTTCTCGACTGCTCGTCATAGCCGAGCATTTCGCCCTGGAGCTTCTGGACGGTCGGGTCGTCCTTGCCCTTCTCTTCGGTCAAGGCGTTCGATTCGAGGATGGCGCGACCCCAGGTGTCGTCGATCTCGCGGATCTTCTTGTCGATGTCCTCGGGGATGCTGAACATGATCTGTTTGACGCGCACGTAGCCGGCCGGGTTGTAGAACACGACGCCGCCGGGGACGGCTGCCGCATCTTCATAGGCCTTGGAATCCGTGGCGTATTTCTCTTTGTCGGCCGCGGTCAGCTCTTCGTACTTGGCCTTGATCTCGTCTTCGGTGGGTTCCATCTCTTTGAAGATGTCCTTCGAATACTTGTCGCGGACGGCTGCGTCCTGGATGTTCTGGCGCAGGAAGGCTTCCGTCATGTGGTTGGATGCGAGGAATTTGTTCCAGTCTTCCTCGGCCTTTTTGTCGGCGTTGGCATCGCTGGCGTAGTTTTTCTTGTATTCCGCGACGGCGTTGTCGTGGAGCGTTTGGTACTGTGCGTCGGCGGCGGCTGTTTCCTCTTCGGTCAGCCCATAGCCTTCTTCTTTGGCCACCAGGGTGACGACCGCGTCGTCGATCAGTGCTTCGAGGCATTCCTTTTTGTACTTGATGCGCTGTTCCTGGTATTCGAGCGAATCGAGGTTTTCGATGCCGCTCGTCTGTTCCATGTACTTTTTGCCCTCGTTGTAGTACTTGTCGAGCTCCCAGCGGTAGATCTTCTCGCCATTCACCGTCGCTACGACGGCTTCTGGGCCTGCTGTGTTGCAGGCAGCCAGCGATGCGACGAGAAGGCTCGTCCCAATTGCCAGCGCGGTTGCTCGTTTGAGTCTTTGCAACATCTGCCGTATACTCCCTTCGTATCGCAGCGCCCGCTTGGAAACGCGTTCCGGCGCCGCGTATGGTTTTCCTCTGTGCCATGGGCGCCGTGGCATGCCGCGTATGGCCGCGGCCCTCGCCCCGAGCACCATCCATCGCCCGCTCGATCCGAACCCGCTTTAGCGTTCCTGGCGATCGCTTGTCATCCTGTGATCGCCCGCGGTTTTCTTCTCAAACGAAATCGTCGAATCTCCGGAAGCGCTCACTTGGAATCGATCCCGGCAGGCCCCGCGTCCTTTCCTCCCGTTGATCTGAGGCGCGCGAAACCATCTTACATTATAACCGCGCCTCGCCACAGATGCAAATAAACATTTTCTGGACGATCCCGTCACACTGAGCAATTAAGCGCGAAAATCCCGCATCTTTTTCGCGATACTGCAAAATCGCTTGTTCGCCGGGCAACAATTTGCAAAATTTTTCCTCTTGCAGAAGTCGGATCAGGGGTTCGCCGTCGAAAGGACTCTGCGGACTGAAGCGCAAACGGAATTCCTCGGGGCGCATCACGACCTGGGTCAAGCCGACCGCGTTGGCCCGCGCCTTGAGAAGCGCCACGTCCAGCAGGCGATCGACGCTTTCAGGAATGTTGCCAAAGCGGTCTTCCAATTCCTCCTGCACGTCGTAATAGTCCTGCCGATTCCGGATCGTCGCGATGCGCTTGTAGATCTCGAGCCGCTGCGCCGCGTCCCGTATGTAAAACTTCGGGATGTGCGCGTCGATCGGGATGTCGATCTGGGTCTCGATCTCGGCGGCTGGCGTCTCGCCGCGCACTTCCTGCACCGCTTCTTCGACGAGTTTGCAGTAATAATCGTAACCGACCTCGTCCATATGCCCGTGTTGCTGCGCGCCGAGCAGATTCCCCGCGCCCCGAATCTCCAGATCCCGCATCGCGATCTTAAAGCCCGATCCGAACTCGGTAAACTCGCGGATCGAGCGGAGCCGCTTTTCGGCCACCTCGCTGAGCGACTTGTCCGGTCGAAGCGTCAAACACGCGTAGGCCATGCGGCTCGAGCGCCCCACGCGTCCGCGAAGCTGGTAGAGCTGCGAGAGGCCGTAATGGTCGGCATCGTACACGATGATCGTATTCACGTTGGGAATGTCCAGCCCCGACTCGATGATCGTGCTGCACAGCAATACGTCGAATTCCCCCGCCATAAACTCGAGCATGGTTTTTTCGAGCTGTCCCTGCGGCATCTGCCCGTGCGCCATGCGGAAGGTCGCTTCCGGCACCGTCTCGCGCAATTGCCCGAGCATGCGCTCCATGCCCGCTACATTGTTATATAAGAAATAAACCTGTCCTTTGTGCCCGATCTCTTTCAAAATCGCTTCGCGGGCCAGCGCGTCGCTGTATTCCATCACATAGGTCTGCACGGGATAGCGCTCTTCGGGCGGCGTCTCGATCACGCTCATGTCGCGAATCCCGACCATCGACATGTGGAGCGTGCGGGGGATGGGCGTCGCGCTGAGGCTGAGCACGTCGATGTCCTTTTTGAGGTTTTTGATCTGCTCCTTGTGCCCGACTCCGAAACGCTGCTCTTCATCGACGATCAAAAGCCCCAGATCCCGAAATTCGACGTCCTTCCCCAAGAGCCTGTGCGTCCCGATCGCGACGTCCAGGAGCCCTTCTTTGAGCGTTTTGAGCGTCTCGCGCTGTTGCTTGGCTGTCCGCAAGCGGCTCAATAGCCCCACATTGAGAGGAAAGCCCTCAAATCGCTTCACAAAGGTCTGGTAATGCTGCTGGGCCAAAATGGTCGTCGGCACCAAAACGGCCACTTGCTTGCCGTCCTGCGCCGCCTTGAAGGCTGCCCGCAGCGCCACCTCGGTCTTGCCATAACCGACATCCCCGCAGAGCAGGCGCTCCATCACGTGCGGGCTCTCCATGTCCTTCTTGATCTCGGCGATGGACTGGAGCTGCCCTTCCGTCTCTTCGTAGGGAAAAGCATCCTCCAACTGTTTTTGCCAGATCGTGTCCTCCGAGAACGCATAGCCCTGCCGCGCTTGTCGGCTGGCATAGAGCGCCACCAAATCAAACGCCAGCTCCTTGACCGATTCGCGCACTTTGTTGACGGTGCGCTTCCAGTCCGCGCCGCCCAGCTTGGACAGCCGCGGCGCGCGATCGGCGTTGCCGACGTACTTTTGCACCCGGTCGAGCTCGTCGGTCGATACGCCGACCTTGTCGCTCCCCGCGTACTGGATCACGAGAAAATCCCGACTCACGCCCTGCGAAGTCCGCGTCTCGATCCCCTTGAATATGCCGATTCCGTGGCTCTCGTGGACGACGAAATCGCCCACTTTCAGGTCGGCAAAAATGTCGAGCTTGCTGGCACCTTTGGCCCGCTTCACCTTCACCGGACGCTTCCGGCTGCCAAAGATGTCGTGTTCCCCCAGCACCAAAAGCTTGCGGTCAGGCGCCTCATAACCGCGCGCGAGCGGCGTCTCGACGATCAGCATCTCGCCGGGCACCGGCGGACGCGCCAGCTCCTTCGCCACCGCGACGTCGAAGTCGAGGTCCGACAGGCTGATTCGCAGGTGCTCGGCCCGTTTTCCGGCGAAAAAGAGCACCGTCGTCTTCCCGCGCACACCTCGCAAATCACCTGCCAAAATATCCAGCCGCGCCCCGAACTGCGGCGCGCTTCGAAGGGCAAAGTGGAAGAGCGCTTTCGGCGCGATCTCCTTTTCCTGCCGAGCAAAAGCCGACACGCTGATCGTCGTGCCCCGCGTCAAGGACGCCCAAAACGCACCCGGCTCAATCAAAAGCGCACCCTGTCGAGGCAGGCTTCCGCCCGTCTCCAGACCCTGCGCCAAACGCTCGGCAAACTGCGCGTGCGTCTCGACGATCGCCTCTTCGACGCGCCGTGTCTCGAAGACACAGACGATCGCATCCTCCGGTAGATGCCCGATCAACGTACAACCCTCGTAAAAGTAGGGCAAAAGCTGCTCGGCCCCTTCGATCGCCTTGCGATCGTTCAGCGCGTCGATCAAAGCATCAAGCCGCGCGCCCATCGTTCCCGCCGCGCGCTTGATCTCTTTCTTGAATGCCGTGATGCCCCGCTTCCGCGCGGCATCGGTCAGCGGCGCTTCGTTCGATGGCGGGATCTGCACCCGCTCGACCTTATCCACCGACCGCTGGTTCGCCGGATCAAAACTCCGGATCGAATCGACGTCCTCGTCGAAAAACTCGATCCGGTACGGCAGGTCCTTCCCCGGCACAAAGACGTCGAAGATGGCGCCCGCCGCGCGGAACTGTCCCGCGCCATCGACCTTTTCGACGCGCTCGTAGTCCGCCCGTGCCAAGGCCTCGATCAAGCGCTGCGGCGGCAGCACATCGCCCACCGCCAGCGCGATCGACGCGCCTCGGATCACGTCGGGCGGTGCCATGACCTGCATGAGCGCCTCGCCTGAGCAAACGATCGCCCGCGCCTTGCCTTCGTAGACCGCTTCGAGCACCGCGAGCCGCTTGGCCGCGATCTCGCGTCCCGCCGCAAAAAACGCTCCCAATTGAATCTCTCGGGGCGGCAGGTAATGCACCCCCGACACCAAGAGCGCGAGCTCCTCGGCCAGCCGCATCGCCTCTTCTTCGCCGTGGGCGACGAAGACCGCCATCCGGTCGAGCTCATCCAAAAGGGCGGCCGCCAGATGGAGCGCCGCTGCTTCGGGCACGCCTTGTATCGAGCATGGCCCAAGGCCACCCCCGATCGTCTGCGTCAAACGCCTGTATTCTTCGTTGTTTCGCCAAAGTGCGAGGAGCTCCTTTGGCACTTTGTGAACCGTTTCGCTACTCATTGTTTTCTGGCGTCTCTTCCTCCGTTTTCGGCTTCTTCGCCTTTTTATTGTATGCTTTCTGGGCTTCGCTCACGCCTTCGCGCACGATCAACTCGCACGCATCCGCCGCGTCGTTCAGCGTTTTCCAGACAGTCTCTTTCTCGGCTTCTTCGAAATTGGCCAGCACAAAATTCGCCAGATCCCACTCCGGCTTTTTCGGCCCGATCCCAATCCGCACCCGCGGAAACGCATCCGTCCCCATCAAATACAGGATCGAGCGCATGCCGTTGTGCGTGCCGGCACTGCCTTTCGGGCGCACCCGAATCTCCCCCGCGGCGAGGTCGATGTCGTCGTACACCACGATCAACTCTTCGGCCGGATCGATCTTGTACCAATTGACCAGCTCGACGACACTCTGCCCGCTCAGGTTCATGTAGGTCTGCGGCTTGGCGATCGCGACGCGCTGACTCCCGATGCGCCCCTCGACGACCTGGGCCTTGTGGCCGTACTTCCAGCCCTCCAGCCCCAAGCGCCGCGCCAAAATCTCCACAGCCAAAAACCCGGCGTTGTGCCGGGTGAAGGTGTACTTTCCCTCGGGGTTCCCGAGGCCTACGATAATGTACATGCATCCTCCTGGGAACGTTAGGGGATTTCATCCCCTAAGACCCCGACTCAAGGGACTTGTCCCTTGAGAATCCCGATATTGAAGTCACATATCTGCTACGCCGACCCTGTACGACACATCGTCGGAATCCTCGCCAAGGCCATGGCGAGGATTCCGGGGTGCCACGCAAATCGGAGATTTGTGGGGCAGGCAAACGTTTTTTGCTACTTTTTTTCAAAAAAGTAGAGAAAAAATCTAAAGTTGCCCTGCCCAGCGCAAAAGGTCGGCGTAACCCCCGCGCGGGCAGGCGTCGTGCACCAAGCCCTCCCGCAAAGGGTATTCTTCCACAAAGAACGTGCCCATCCCCAACGATTTCGCCGGCGCGATGTCTTCGCCGCCGTCGTTGCCGACCATGACGCAGGACTCGGCTGGAAGCCCAAGGACGTCAAGTATCTCCGCGTAATAGGCGCGGTGCGGTTTCGTAAAGTGGGCGTTGTCGAAATCGGTGATCCATTCGAAGTCGTTCGGATCGAGGCCCGCCCAGCACAGGCGCGCTTCGATGGCGTTTCGCGGAAAAAGGGGGTTCGTCGCCAGAACGAGGCGTTTGCGTTTTTGGCGCAGAAGGGCGATCAGATCGCGGCAGATCGGTTCGGCGGCGTAGGCTTTACCGAGAGACGCGAAAGGTTCGCCGTAATAGCGGTCGAAATGGTTCTCGTATGCGCGGGCCGAAAGACCGGTCAGACCTTCAAAGGCGCACCAAAACACCTCGCTGTTGCGGAGGGTGGAATCGGTGTTTTCGATCTCGGCCAGGCAAGCGCGGAAGATCGCGTCGGAGAGCGCCTTTCCATCGATCGGCATGCCCCAGCCGACCGCGTGCGCGACGAGGTCTTCCATGTAGGACGCGATGAACGCGTCGGTATCGAGCGGCAGCAGCGTCCCGTCGAGGTCGAGCAAGACGGCTTCGATCGCGCTCATACGGTCAGAGAGCTGAGCGCCTCGTCCTGGCAGATCGAGCGGACGGCTTTGGCGATCACGGGCGCGACCGACAAGACGCGGATCATCGGCACCTGCTTTTCGGGCGGCAGGGGCACGGTGTTCGTGATCACGAGCTCTTTGATCGGCGAATCCTGAAGGTTTTGGATCGCCGCGCCCGAGAGGACGCCGTGCGTCGCGCAGGCGTAAACCTCCGTCGCGCCAGCCGCGATCAGGGCTTTTGCGCCGTTGATGAACGTGCCGCCCGTGTCGATCAAATCGTCGATCACGATCGTGCGCTTGCCGGCGATCTCGCCGATGATGTTCATCACTTCGGACTGGTTGGGCTTGGGGCGGCGTTTGTCGATGATCGCCATGGGGGCGTTCAGCTTCTTGGCAAAGCTACGGGCTCGCGCGACGCTCCCGAGGTCGGGGCTGACGACGACGAGGTCGGGCCCGTCGAAGTGGCGCTTCAGGTAATGTTCCGCCAAGACGGGCACGCCCATGAGGTGGTCGAGCGGGATGTCGAAAAAGCCCTGGATCTGCTTGGCGTGGAGGTCCATCGTCAAGAGGCCGCTCGCGCCGGCGATCGTCAGCATGTCGGCGATCAGCTTGGCCGCGATCGGTTCGCGGGGCTTGGCCTTGCGGTCCTGGCGCGCGTAGCCGTAATAGGGCATGACCGCGAAAATGCGGCCTGCCGACGCGCGCTTGCAGGCGTCCATGATCAACAGCAGTTCCATCAAAGCGTCGTTGACAGGGGGGCAGGTCGGCGCGATGATGAACACGTCGCAGCCGCGCACAGATTCCTTGAGCTCGATCGAGATCTCGCCGTCGCTAAAGCGGCCGATCGCGATCTGGCTTAGCTCGGTGTTGAGGCACGATGCGATTTCCTGCGCCAAAGCCGGGTTCGACGTACTGCTGAAGATCTTCGTCGTCGGCCCCAGCGTATACCGTTGATTCATGGCACACAATCCTCCGTTTTCGCGCAGAAGCGCTTGCTCTTGTTATGGTGAGTGTTCTATGGGACTTGTCCCTCAGATGGGGCGATCGGGAAAAATCCCCGAACCCCCAAGCTTTTATTCTTTGTGATAGGTTTCCGCGCGCCGTGCCGCCCAGCCGGACTTGAGTGTCTGGCGTTCACGCGCAATGGCGAGGTCGCCCGACGGCACGTCGTTCGTGATCGTCGATCCCGCCGCGACGTAGGCTCCGTCGCCCAGCGTCACGGGCGCCACGAGGTTGGCATTGCAGCCGACGAAGACGTTTTCGCCGATCGTCGTGCGGAACTTGCGGACGCCGTCGTAATTGGAGAAGATGACGCCACAGCTGATGTTGGATTTCGCGCCGATCTCGCCGTCGCCGCAGTAGGCCAGGTGCGATACCTTTGCGCCGTCGCCCAGGACGACGTTCTTGAGCTCGACGAAGTTCCCCACGCGGCAGCCTTTGCCCGTCACGGTCTTGGGCCGCAGGTGGGCATTGGGGCCGATCTTGTTCGATTCGCCGACGGTGGCGCTCTCGATGAAGTTGCCCGGATAGAGCACCGTTCCGGCGCCGATGCGGCTTTCGCCCTCGATCACGTTGCCCGGGTAGATGACGACGTCCGGCTCGATTATGGCGCGAGCATCGACGATGCAGGCGTCCGGATCGAGTATCTGCACGCCTTCGAGCATGAGCGCTGTGTTGATTCGGCGCTGCAAGACCTTGGCTGCCGTAGCGAGCTGTACGCGATCGTTCACGCCCAGCGCCTCTTCCGGGTCACAGGGCAGCGCGCCGACTTTTTGGCCCGCCTCGGTGAGGATGGCCGCGCAGTCGGTCAGATAATACTCGTGCTGTTGGTTGTCGTTATGAATGCGGTCGAGCGCGAAGATCAGCGCTTCTTTCTCGAAACACCACACGCTCGTGTTGACTTCGTGGATGAGCTTCTGCTCGACGGTGGCGTCCTTGTCCTCGACGATCGCAGTGACGTTGCCGTCCATGTCGCGGATCAGGCGCCCATAACCCTTCGGGTCGTCGGCCATCGCGCTCAGTACCGTCGCCGCGGCCCCATTGTTGCGCGACCATTCGACGAGTCCTTCGAGCGTCCTGGCGCGCAGCAACGGCATGTCGCCCGCGACGACGAGCACATATCCGCCCTCCATCGCCTCGATCGACCGGCGTGCCGCCATGACAGCGTGCCCTGTGCCGCGCTGCTCGGTCTGGATCGCCGTTTGCACGCGATCCCCGAGGTAGGCCTCGACGTCTCCCGCGCCGTGTCCGACAACGACGACGCTCTTCGCGCCTTCGATCGAGGCGGCGCGCAAAACGTGAGCGATCATCGCTTCCCCGCACAGGGTATGGAGTACCTTCGGCGTCTTGGAGCGCATGCGCTTGCCCTCGCCGGCGGCCAAAATGATCGTCAACAGATCGTTTTTTCGGTCTTGGATTGCCATTGCATTCACACCCTTCACACGCATTGGTGCTTTCGGTTTCAGCATTTCGCACCATAATTACCACAAATTGTTAAATTAAATGCCGTATCCACCGGTTTTTATTCTATGGGATTGGGCATTCGCTGTCAAGACGATCGTCCCGGCCGAACCAAGACGCCGGTCGCAATTCGATGCGGCGGTTTTCCTCATCGACGCCCCCCAGTATCATCAGCGCGCGAAGCTCCAATCCTTTTCGCATCTGCGCCGAACGGCTGCCGATCAGCGCGGCGATCCCCACGATCGAGCAGGCAAATTCGTCCATCATGTCGCACAGAGCCCGCGCCGTGCCGCCGCCCATCACGATGTCGTCGACGATCAGCGCCCTTTTTCCGGGCGTTAAGGCGCGGCGCGGCAGGCTCATCGACCGCAAAAGGCCGCTTGCGCCGCGGTAATTCAGCGTGACGACAGATCCTTCAGTCGGGCGCGCTTCTTTGCTGGCGACGACGAGCGGCAAACCCAAAGCCCGCGCCGTCATCAGCCCGATCGGCAGGCCCTTCGACTCGACCGTCACGACGACGTCGGCATCGCCGCCCGCCTCCTGCGCCAATATCGCCCCCAACTTCCCGACAACCCCCGGATCAGAAAAAAGGTCGGCTGTATACACAAAGCCGCCTGTCATCACGCGGCTCGGCTCGGACAACGTTTCGCAGAGCCACGACACCAATGCCGCGCTCTTTTCGCGCGACGCATAAGGCCGATAGCGCACACCGCCCGCCGCGCCCGGCACCGTCTCCAGTACCCCCGCGCCTTCCCGCAAGAGCGCTGCCTTGAGCGCCGCCAAATCCTCGCTCAGCGTCGATTTCGCGCAGCCGTAGTCCTCGGCCAGCTGGGTCAGCGTCAACAGCCGCCCCGGTTCCTCCGCCAAACGCAGCGCGATCGCCGCCAAACGTTCCCCACGCCGCAGCCGCTCTCCGCCCGCCAAAGCCATCTCCACGGTTACCCCTCCACTTGTCCGAATGTTCGGATATCTCACACACATTATAATTCGGATCACGAAGGAACGCAACGCATAAACAATCTGCTAATGGATGGCAGCCGTGTCGTTTTCCGACGCAAAATTGGGCGATGTTGCGTTCAAGCTGATGGTCGCGAAATGGGCATACGCAAACGGCTTGAGCGCCGCTTCTTTGTCCTCAACTGTATCCCAGCGTTCAAACGGCTCGACGATCCGCCCATCGATTGCATCGCCATCGACTCCTATGTTATATGCGAGCACATATTCTTTATTTGCTTCGATATCAAATTTCATACATCCCGGGCCGCTTGTTCCGACGCCCTCAGACGTTTCGCCGTCCGCCTCGTGTCCAAAACTTGCGCGGTAACAGCTCGGATCAGCTCCTAAACTCCAATGCATGGCACGCCCGCTGCCACTTTGCATGGCGATCAGAATCACATTGTCCGCCCCCACCCCTTTCACTCCGTAAAACGTCTTTGGATTGTCCAAGACCCCATCGTGCCAGAAGTACAACGAAATGTCATACACTTCATCAGACGCAACTGAAAATTTGTAAGCCCCGTCAAAAAGGTTGGCGTACGTTTGCTCTTCATCGGTCGGATTGACGAGTTTGACCGTCCCCTTCTTGTTTTGATGCTGCCCACACGCCGCAAGCAGCACACAGATCATCAGCGCCGCCATACATGTCGCTATCATACGTTTCATTTGAATTCTCCTTTCTGGACATCCTGAATTGTTCGCAACATCCAATTATACCCAACATATCTATTATAGCATCAACACGTCGCCCCCACCAAGCGAACAACTTGCCGCCCCTCTTCATTGGCGGTATAATGGCGTTACCATCGCCATAGGGTACGATGGGATTTCATATGATCTTTTGTATGGTTTCCGCGTTTTGCGCGCGTTGAGAAAGGACGATCGACTTGACACACTCCCACGAAGCGACCCCTGCGATCGAGGCTCTGGCCGGGAAGCGCCTGCATTTCGTCGGCATTGGCGGGTGCAGCATGAGCGGGCTGGCGCAGATCTGTGCCCACCAGGGCTATGTGATCACCGGCAGCGACCGCAACGAATCGCCGTTTACCCGCAAGCTCACATTCGAAGGCATCGCGGTCGCGATCGGGCACGACGCCGACAACGTCAAAGGCGCGGATCTCATCGTCTACAGCGCGGCGATCAAGCCCGAAAACCCCGAACGCGCCCAAGCCAAAGCCCTCGGCATCCCCGAAATGGAACGCAGCGTACTGCTTGGGCAGCTCTCGCACCGCTATCCCGAGGTCGTCTGCATCTCAGGCTGCCACGGCAAGACGACGATCACCTCCATGCTCGCGCTGATCCTGATCGACGCCGGCCTCGACCCGACCGTCCACATCGGCGGCATGGTCAACTTCCTGGGGAGCGGCGTGCGTGTCGGACAGTCCGAGCTCTTCGTCACCGAGGCCTGCGAATACGTCGAAAGCTACCTCACCCTCCACCCAAGCTGCATCGTACTTAACAACATCGACGACGATCACCTCGACTACTTCCGCGACATCGACCACATCGTCGATTCGTTTAAGTCCTTCGTCTCGCTCATGCCCGATGACGGCCCGCTTTTCGCCTGCGTTGATGATCCGCGCGTCGTAAAGCTCTCCTCCGACCTCGGACGCCAAGCCACCACCTATGGCCTCGCCGACGCCGATTACAGCGCCGCCGACATCCAGGCCACGCCCGACGGCCACACGGCCTTCACCGTTACGTTCGAGGGGAAGCCGCTCTTCGACGTCACGCTCCAAGTCCCCGGCAAGCACAATGTCACAAACGCCCTCGCCGCCATCGCCGTCGCGCGTCATTTCGGCGCGTCCGACGACGCGATCGCTTCGGCGCTCTCGAAATACACCCTCACCCAGCGCCGCTTCGAATTCTACGGCGACGTCGACGGCGTCAAAATCTACCACGACTACGCCCACCATCCCAGTGAGATCCGCGCCTGCCTTCAGGGCGCCCGATCCGTCGCGACGGGCAAGGTCTACGTCGTCTTCCAGTGCAACAGCTATACCCGCGCCAAAACCCTCTTTACCCAAAACGTCGATTGTTTCCGCGACGCCGACCTCGTCTTCGTTCCGGACATCTACCCCGGCCGCGAAGTCGATACCGGCCTTGTTCACGCCCGCGACATGACAAACGCCATCTGCGACGCCGGCACCGACGCCCGCTATGTCCCCACCTTCGAGGAAATCGCCGTCGAACTCCGCAAGATCTGGCAGCCCGGCGACTTGGTCGTCACGCTCGGCAGCGGCGATGTCTACATCCAGACGAAGAAACTCATGTAGCGCAGACAACACCAAAAAGGGCCTCCTGGTCGGAAGGCCCTTTTTTTTGCCCATCAAGGGTTACAAAGCGCAACGCGTCGGCTATTTTGGTGCAACGGGCAATTGATAACGCCAATCAAGGGTTGAACTTTGTTCAGGCAAAAATGGGATGATCCTTATGGCACGCGGGCGATTGATAATCGCCCCTACATCCCGTAGCCTTGTTTGTGCACCTGTAGAGGCGATTATCAAACGCCCGCTCTGGAATTCTGGTTCACTTCGGTTGCGGCGTTCGCGCACTTGTATCACTAAAACAGCTTGACCTGCTGGGCGAGGCTGCTTTCGAGCAGCCTGTCGGGCACTTTGTTGAAGAGATCGGCGAGGGCTTCTTTGTCGTGGATGCGGCGCACGGTCTCGGCAAAGAGCGGCGCGGCTGAAATGACGCGGAACTTATCGCGTCCCTCGATCGCCGGACAGCGCACGGTATCGGTCGTCACGAGGTACTCGATGGGACTGTCTTCGATCATCTTGACGCCCTTTTCCTTGAGGATACAGTGCGACAGCGCGACGACGATGTGTTTGGCGCCGCGTGCCTTGAGTCCCTTTGCGACGTTGACGATCGTGCCACCCGAGATCGAAAAGTCGTCGATGATCAAACAGTTTTTCCCTTCGACGTCGCCGATGATGTCCATGATCGTCGCGTTTTCGTCGTGGTCAAAGCGCATCTTGTCTCCGATCGCGACCGACGCACCCAGTTGCAGCGCGAAGATGCGCGCGCGCTTGGCATAGCCGGTGTCTGGACTGACGACGACGAGGTTTTCATCGACCATGCCGTTCCGCCGAAAGTAGTGCTCAAAGAGCATCGACGCATAGAGATGATCGACCGGAATCTTGAAAAAGCCCTGTACTTGCGGGCTATGTAGTTCCATCGTCACGACGCGGTCCGCTCCGGCGAGCTCGATGCTCTCGGCGCAGACGCGCGCCCGAATCGACACGCGAGGCTCGTCCTTTTTGTCGCCCTTGGCGTAACTAAAATACGGCACGATGGCCGTTACGGAATTTGCACTGGCACGCTTGAAGGCGTCCAGCCAAAACAAGAGCTCGACAAACTCGTTGTTGGGATCCTCGCCGATGGGCTGCACCAAATAGCAGTCTTTGTCACGCAAACTCTCGTTGATGCGTACAAAGGTGTTGCCGTCAGAAAACATGATGGTCTCGGAATCTCCCAGCTTTTCATCGAGGTATTCACACATCTTCTCTGCGAAGGGCCTCCCCGTTCGTCCCGCAAAGATCTTGATCCGACCAACGCCAGAAAACATGTCATGCCGCCTTTCTCACCCGTCGAAGCGCTGCCTTGTCCCATTATTCTACCATATCGGCGATCAACGGGCAACCGCGCGGCGCGCAATTGCGATCATCCGTTCGGTGGATACACCCACCATCGGGTCAAACGACGCCCATTCCGACATCGCTCCGAGCGCGACGTGCGAACGATACGAGCCGTGGTAATCGCTGCCCGCCGTGATCCAAAGCCCCAGCGCTTTCGCCTGATCCCGAAGCGCCACGATCTGCCGCGCCTTGTGCGCGGGATAGTAGACCTCAATGCCGTCGAGCCCCAGACAGGCCAGCCGCGCGATCACATCGCCCATGTCGGCGTGCAAAAGCCCGGGGTGCGCAATCACACAAACCCCGCCCGCCCGATGGATCATTTCGATGTAATCCCCCGCCCTGACGCGCTCCATATCGACCCGCGCCGCGCCGTGCCGTCCCAGGTAACGCGCAAACGCCTCGTCGATCGTGGCGACATGCCCGGCCTTGACGAGGCTGTCGGCGATGTGGGCGCGCGAGATCATGGCACCCCGCTCATCGCGCCGAATCTCAACAGGCGCCCCCAGCGATCGAAGCCTCCCGAGGATCTCGGCATTCCGCGCTTCTCGCGCCACGTCGAGCCGCGCGAACACATCCCTGATCTCCGCATTCCTCACGTCGAAGCCGAAGCCCAAAACGTGCGCCTCGCAGCCCTCGCCAACGTCACAGCTCACGTCCATCTCCAGCCCGCTCAAGACGGCGATCCCAAATTCCTCCCCTGCCCGCAGTGCCTCTTCCACACCGTCCACACAGTCGTGGTCGGTCACCGCGCAGACCGTCAGGCCGATTTCTTTCGCCTTCCGCACGATTTCCGCCGGAGCGTCCGACCCGTCCGAGTGGTAGGAATGCGCGTGAACGTCCATCATTTCGTGAACCTCTCCTTTTTGGGGACCTTGTCCCCAAACCCCTACCAAAGGGTCAAGGACCCTTTGGAATCCCATTCAATCGCAACACTTTCGGCATTCGCGAGCTTTGCGGAACAAAGATCGGAATAGCCGCCACGCCACCCCACGAATCTCCGAGTCGCGGGGACCCCGGCGGCGTACCAAATCGCGCTTTCAAAACATCGGAATGGTCGCCGCAATCAAGGCGGCCATTCCGGGGGCACCGCAGGTGCGTGAAAGTTTTTGTCCAACTTTTTTCAAAAAGTTGGTCGTCCCCCAACGAAGAGGAGGCAAGCATCGCTGCTTGCCCCCTCGCTTTGCTTCACTCTTTACTGCTCGTCGTTCCCCTCGCCGTCCTTTTCTGGAGCCTTCATGGCGAGGATCTCTTCGATCGATTCGTCGCGCTTGCCCTCGGCTTTTTGGCAGAGGCAGTCGAACTGAAAACCGTCGAGGCGTTCGTGTTCGACGAGGACGTCGGCGACGAGTTCGACGGAGGCCTTTTGCTCGCGCAAGATCGTTTCGGCGCGCTTGTAGGCGTTGTCGATCAGGCTGGAAACTTCCTCGTCGATGATGCCGGCGACCTCTTCGCTGTAGGAGCGGGAGTGCCCCAGATCTTTGCCGAGGAAAACCTCTTGTTCGCTGCCCAAGAAGCGCGGCCCGATGCGATCCGACATGCCGAACTCCGTCACCATGCGGTGGGCGATGTCGGTGGCGCGCTGGATGTCGTTCGACGCGCCGGTGCTGATGTCGCCGATGTAGACCGCTTCGGCGACGCGTCCGCCCATGAGCATGACGATGTCGTCGAGGAGCTTGGCTTTCGTGTAGTGCTGCATCTCGTCTTCGGGCAGGGTCATGGTGTAGCCCGCGGCCTGCCCGCGCTGGATGATCGAGATCTCGTGCACCGGATCGGCGTGTTCGAGGGCGCGCGCGGCGATGGCATGGCCGGCCTCGTGGACGGCGGTGATACGCTTATCGCGCTCGCTGATCACGCGGCTCTTTTTCTCCGGCCCAGCGATCACGCGGGTGATGGCCTCTTCGACTTCGTGGCGGCCGATTTTGTCCTTGCTGTTGCGAACGGTAAGGATGGCGGCCTCGTTCAGCACGTTTTCGAGGTCGGCGCCCGTGAAGCCCGGCGTGCGCTGGGCGATGACCTTGAGGTCGATCTCGGGGCCGAGCGGTTTCTTTTTGCTATGTACCTTGAGAATTTCCTCGCGCCCCTTGACGTCGGGGCGGTTGACGACGACCTGGCGGTCAAAGCGGCCAGGTCGCAGAAGCGCCGGGTCGAGGATATCAGGGCGGTTGGTGGCGGCGATGACGATGATGCCCGCGTGCGGGTCAAAGCCGTCCATCTCGACGAGGAGTTGGTTCAGCGTCTGTTCGCGCTCGTCGTGTCCGCCGCCCAGGCCCGCGCCACGGTGGCGGCCGACGGCGTCGATCTCGTCGATGAAGATGATCGCAGGCGCCGTTTTCTTTGCGGTCGTAAAGAGGTCGCGCACACGGCTCGCGCCGACGCCGACGTACATTTCGACGAAATCGGAACCGCTGATGGAATAGAAGGGCACGCCCGCCTCGCCTGCGACGGCTTTGGCGAGAAGTGTTTTGCCCGTTCCCGGCGGTCCCATGAGGATGACGCCCTTGGGAATGCGCGCGCCCATGGCCGTGAAGCGCTGCGGCGAGCGCAGAAACTCGACGATCTCAGCGAGCTCTTCTTTTTCTTCGTCGGCGCCCGCGACGTCGGCGAAGGTCACTTTCGCGGTGTCGTTCGTGACGATGCGCGCCTTGCTCTTGGCAAAGGTACTCATGGTGTTACCGCTCTGCTGGCGCATGACCATGAACCACAGGAAGGCAAACGCGCCCAAAAGCAGCAAGTAAGGCACGAAGTCGCCGACACTCATCGTGACGAGCTTGTAGTAGCGGAAGGTCGCGATCGGGTATTCGTCGGTCGAAACGAGGTCGGGCTGGCTGCCGCTTTTGACGGCGGTCAGCGCGTTGAGATCGCGGCGCAGGGTATTCTCTTCGGTATAGACGAAAAAGTCGTATTTACGCGGCAGATCTTTGGCCGTAAATTGCGTTTCCTTGTAAAGGCCGTAGAGCTTGGTGTCCTGGCGCGCGTACACCAAATCGCCCACTTTGTCTTCCTTGACCTGTTTGATGAAGTCGTTGTAATAGACCTCTTTGTCAACCTTCGGAAGGCCGCCCAGCATGGTGATCAAAACGGCGATCATCAAAATCAGCACCAGGTAGAGCGTCCAGGCTGGGAAATTTCTGAGTTGCGGTTTCAAAACGTTAGCTACCTCCGTGCGCTTTCTGATGCGGCGGTGCCATCCGCCGCTTTGCATTGCCTGATGTGGGGTTACCCGCCGTTTGGCGTGCGGTTCCGGCGGCGTACCTTGACAAATACATAGAGCATGACGCCGATCGAAAGCGCCAATATGGGCATCATGATCAAGTAAGGAAGGATATTGTAAAATCCGGCGGCGCGCCGTTCCGATCCTTCGACGCGGAAGGCAAAGCCATAGTCAGCCTGCAAGCCCGCTTCCTGGCGGCGCAGCGCCCAGTCGTTGCAGTCGGGCCAAAGCTGCCGGAGCGGTACTTTGATGTAGTAGTCGCGGTTTTGCGGCAGGTCGTCGAGCGTCTTGCCCGATTCGACTGTGGCGACCGAAAGGGTCGAGCGCGTTCCGTCGTAGGAGATCGCGGCGATCTCTCCACGTTCGGCCGCATCCCAAAACGCTTCGTATGCGATCGGCTGGCCGGGTTTTTCGAAGAGCGGCGGCAGGCTGAGCGCGAATGCGATCGCGATGCCGAGCGCGGCCAAAACGAGGGCGGCGCCGAGCGCGATCGCGATTTTCCTTCGCATCTGTGCCACCTCCTGTCGTCGTCCGGCGCAGTGCGCTACCGCTTATTGTACCATGTCGCAAAAGCGGGCACAAGATTGAAACGTCACGCGTACACGTCCGGTTTGAGTACCCCGACATAGGGCAAATTGCGGTAACGTTCCGCAAAGTCGAGCCCGTAGCCGACGACGAATTCGTCTGGAATCGTAAAACCGCAGTAATCGGGCTCGATCGGCGCGACGCGGCGGGACGGTTTGTCGAGCAGGCAGCACACTCGCAAGCTCAGGGGGTTGCGCGATTGCAAAAGCTCTTTCAGATACGCGAGCGTTTGCCCCGAATCCATGATGTCTTCGACGATCAGGACGTGTTTGCCTTCGATATTATTGTCCAAATCCTTGATAATTTGCACGACACCGCTCGACTTTCGCGAATTGCCATAGCTGGAAATCGCCATAAAATCAAAGGCGATCGGCAGGTGGACGGCGCGCATGAGGTCGGCAAAAAACACACACGCGCCCTTGAGGATGCAGATCGCGACGGCGTCTTTGTCCTTGTAATCGAGCTCGATCAGTTTGCCCAGCTCATGGACCTTGGCTGCGATGTCTTCCTTTTCGAAGAAAATGCGTTCGATGTCGTTGTGCATGGTGTCTTCCCCCTATGTGTTTCTCTCTTGTGCAGGCATTGGACAAAACGCGATGCGGATCACTTCGTCGCAGCCCGACGCATCGAGCCGCTGTGAAAAGGCCCCGGCCGGCGAAAAGAGCACTTCGTCCCCCATGGCGATCAGCGGGAGGGCGCGCGCGTCCGCCGGCATTTTCTTGTCGATGCAGTATTTCTTCCAGTTTTTTTTCCCCGGCGCGCCGAGCGGTCGGATCCAGTCGCCCGGCTGCCGTCGACGCACGGACGCGCCTTGGAGCGCTTCGGGCGCGGCTTCGACTGCGGTCGGCCAGCCCGAGCCGAAGCGTGACGGACAGGGCGCGCGTTCGCAGCGGAAAACGCCGTCCGGCGTAAGCGTTTCGCCCGGAACGGCGAGCGGCAAGTCGTAAGCGTCCGTAAGAATGCCGTCCGAAACGCTTCGCTCGACGATCAGGACGTCCTGAAGGCGGCGGGCGCGAAATCCCTTCGGCAGATCGCAGCGTCGTCCGGATTGCCTGCCTGCGAGCGCCAAGACGTCCTCGACGTTCGCGCGGCTGAAGCCCGTTGTCAAGCCCGCGTTCTGCGCCAAGCGCATGACGAGGCGCGCGCGGATCGCGGCGGGTTCGCGCCAAAGCGCTTCGACGCGCAGGCGACCGTCCGGCGCGCACGCCTTCCAAGCGCGGTCGGTCCATGCGGCGAGCGCCGCTTCGTCCTCGGCTAGCAGGTCCATGCCGCGCGCGATGTTTTCGACAGCCCCGCCGTGAATCGCCTCGAATGACGGCATGAGTTTGCGCAAACGGTTTCTGGCAAAGGCATCGGACGCGTTGCTTTCGTCCACGCAGCAGGGAAGTTTGTTTTCTTCGATCACCGCCGCGATCTGCCGCCGCCGAAGCCCGAGAAAAGGGCGCCAATAGCGACCGTTCACTGCGGCCATGCCGCGCAACCCCGCGAGGCCGCTGCCCCGCGCCGCCGCCAGCAAAAAGGTCTCGGCCTGGTCGTCCATGTGGTGGCCGAGCGCGATGATCGTGCAGCCCGTTTCCTCAGCCGCCCGATCGAGAAAGGCGTAACGCGCAAAACGCGCCGCTTCCTCGACGCCACCGCCCCGTTCGGCGGCCAGGGCTGCGACGTCCGCATTGCCAACCGTGAGCGGAATGCTCCAAGCCTCACAGAGCGTCTCGACGAAACGCGCGTCGGCGCTCGATGCGGGCCGCAAGCCGTGATCGAGATGGGCGGCACGGAGCGAAAGGTCGCATTGATCCGCCAGCACCCGTAGGCAAAAGCAAAGGGCAACCGAATCAGGCCCGCCGGACAGCGCGACGAGCAGCCGTGTCCCGGCCAGCGTGCGCATGTCGAAGCCGGCACCCGCCCGGATCTGCCGAAGCGCTGCATCGGTCGCGTCTCTGTTTGCCATCGGTCTTCGATCGACCTCACACAAATATCGTAAACTCACTATATCTTATCGACTTTGTCGGACCTTTGCAAGTGCAGCCGGCGAAAAAACCGCCTTTTGCCGGCCAAACTGTCGCTTCTCTGCGCCAAAAAGTGGCCGGGCGGCCACTTTTCGACAATCTCTCCACACTTGAAAATCGACACGTTTCCTCACTTTATTCTTAATTAATGCGAATCAGAGCTTGCTAGCCTAACGTATCGCGAGGCCGTTTGGCTGCAACGGGCGATTAATCATGCGAATCAAGGGTTGAACCTCGCGTGTTCAGAACGGGGGCGTGTTTAAAACCCCCCCCAACCCCACGACCAGTTTTTTGGGCGGGGGGGGGGGGGTTAAAAAACCCCCCCCCCCCAAAGAAGAAACCCACAA
>JAVBLF010000085.1:0-3761 GCA_031553675.1 Eubacteriales bacterium
GCCGGTTTCGCGCGCGAAAATCTCCGCCAACGTGCCGTAGAGCAAAAAGTTCTTCGCGACCTCTTTGACGCTCGCAGCCGAATCCTTGACAACCTCGTAGGTCTTGCCATCCAGAAAGCCCCGCATGATCGAAAGCAGCGCTTCATCGCTATGCAGCTCGATCGCGCGCAGCCCCTTGGCCAAAATCTCCCCGTGGCTTCGGTGCGAGCCAAAGATCACGTCGTCGTTGTCCAGCGCGTAGGCCTGGCCGACATAAGCCGCCTCCTGGCCGATGCCCAAGTGCGCGGGGCCGGGGTGGTTGTAGGGCTTGCCGTTGTATTCGCCCGTCGTCTTGATGAGGTTGAGCATCGTCTCAAACTCGCGCACATAGCACATATCTCGGTAGATCCGGATCAAATCTTCTTTCGGAAACTGGCCGACCTCGTCCTTGACGCGCTTCTGGTACTGGTTGACGGGGATGGGTGTAAACTCGATCTGCCCCGGCGCGCGCGTGGCCTTGGGGTCGATGAAGAGGGATTTCGTCATGGAATGGCCTCCTTTTCTCCTTCTTTTCTTGAAAGAAAAGAAGCAAAAGAACTTTCGTGCACCTGCGGTGCCCCCGGAATGGCCGCCGCCAGGTATGGCGGCCATTCCGTCGAACGGGTGTACAGGCTCGTCAATGCCGATGCCTTGCTTTTTGAAAGGGATTCCTAAGGGTCTTGACCCTTAGGTGGGGTCATAGGGGCAAAGCCCCTAACGCGTCACCACTGAAACGCCGCTTCCCGGAAGATCTCGGACACCGTGGGGTGGGGGAAGACGAGTTTCTGGAGATCCTTGGCCGTCAACCCGAGCTCGATGGCTTCGGCGGCGGCGACGATGAACTCCGATGCGGGGTTGGCGTAGACGTGAGCGCCGATGAGGCGGGCGGTCGCGGTGTCAAAGACGAGCTTGCAGATGCCGTTGCCCTTTTCGTTTTCCGCGACATAGCGGCCCGAATACTGCATGGGCAGCGCGATCGCCCGCGCCTTGATGCCTTTGGCTTCGGCGCTCTGGAGGGTTTCGCCGACGGCCCCGATCTCAGGGTTCGTATAGACGACCGCGGGGATGGCGTCGTAGCGCATCCGGTCAGCGATGCCCAGCATGTTGTTGACGGCGACTTCGCCTTCGCGGTAGCCGGTGTGGGCGAGCATGGATTTGCCGTTGACATCGCCCGCAGCGTAGACGTTTTGGACGCTGGTCTTCATGCGTTCGTCCGTCGGAATGGCGCCGCGATCGGTCGCGAGGCCGATGCTTTCCAGCCCGAGGCCGTCGGTGTGTGCGCGGCGGCCGATGCTGACGAGCACCTTGTCCGCCGCCACCTCGCAGGGCTGGCCGTTTGCGTCGGAAAAGACGACGGCATTCGCTTGGATCGCGGTGACTTTGCTGTTGAGGTGAAAGGAGACGCCGCGGTTTTCCAAGCTCTTTTGCAAAAGCGCGATGATGTCGGGGTCGTTTGCGCCCGCGATGTGGTCGAGCGCTTCGATCACGGTGATCTGGCAGCCCGCGACCGCGAAGTAAAGGCACATTTCGAGGCCGATCACGCCGCCGCCGATCACGACGAGGGATTTCGGCACTTCGGTCAGTGCGAGGATCTCGCGGTTGGTCAGGCAGAAGCCCGACGCCAAGCCTTCCTTCAGCCCAGGGATCGGCGGCGTCGCCGCGACCGAACCGGAGCAGATGAGCAGGCGTTCGGCGACGAAGGCTTCTTCGCCGCTGACGACACGGTAGCCGTTTTGTGCGCGGCCGTCGACGCGGGCTTCACCGGTGTGGACGGTGACGCCCGCCGCCTTGAGTGCGCCTTTGACGCCGCCGACCAGCTTGCCGACGACTTTGTCTTTGCGTGCGACGACGGCGGCGTGGTTCAGCGAGGCCGAAGGGATGGAAACGCCGTAATCGGACGCATGCAGGGCAGAGTCGAAGATTTTCGCACTGTAGAGCAGGGTCTTTGTCGGCACGCAGCCTTCGTTCAGGCAGACGCCGCCCAAGGCGCGTTTTTCGATCAAGAGCGTTTTCAGGCCGCCATGCGCCGCTTTTTCGGCGGCGTTGTAGCCCGCAGGACCGCCGCCGATCACGATCAGGTCAAACTGTGATTCCATGCGGCACCCCCTATTTCGCAAGCAGAAGCGTGAAGTTTTCGAGGTTCGAAACGAGTTCTTTCAGGAAGCGCGAGGCGGGCGCACCGTCGAGCGCGCGGTGGTCGTAGGTCAGCGACAACCCCATCGCCGGATAGAATTCGAGGTCGTCGTCGTGGCCTTCGCGCGCCCTTTGCGTGATGTTGCACACGCCCAGAATGCCAGTCTGCGGCGGGTTGATCACAGGCGTAAACATCTCGATACCGAAGGAACCGAGGTTGGAGATCGTGAAGGTCGCGCCGGACATTTCATCGGGCGAAAGCGAGCCAGACTGCGCTGCTTTGGCGAGGCGCTTGGCTTCGCAGGCGATCTCCGCCAGGGAAAGTCGGTCGGCGTTGCGGATCGTCGGCACGAGGAGGCCACGCTCCGTATCGACGGCCATGCCGAGGTGGACGGCCGCAAACTGCCGGATGACGCCCTGATCGTCGAGGTAGTGGGCGTTCAGATCGGCGTGGGACTTGAGTGTCCGCGCGACGGCGTAGAGCACGATGTCGTTGATCGAAATCTTCGGAAGGTCGAGATCCTCGCGCTTGTGCTTGAGTTTGGCGCGCCAGGCCAGTACGTCGCTCGCATCAAAGCTCGTGTGATGTGTGAGTTGTGCGCTGTGTTGCAGCGAGGCCATCATGTTCTTTGCGATCGCCTTACGCACACCCGTGATCTTGACGTCCGTAAAGACCGATGTTGCGGCAGCCGGGGCGGCTTCAGCCGTTATGGCGCTAGCGCTTTCGGCAGGTTCTGCGAAGCGATCGATCGCCAGCACATCGCGTTCGATGACGCGGCCGTTGGGACCGGTCGGGACGGCTTGCGCGATGTCAAGGTGCATGCGGGCGGCGGCAGCTTTGGCGCGGGGAGATGCAAAAAGTGGGCCCGACGCGGAGGCGCTCGCCGTCGGCGCGGTCGGCGCGATCGGGGCTGCTTCCGTGGGGGCCGCAGAGGGTGAGGCAGTTGCGGGGGCGCTGTCATTTGTGCCGGCTTCCGACGGGCGGAAGGTTTCAAAATCTTCGCCGGGATCGCCGACGACACAGACGTTGAGGAGGCAGGGAACGTCATCGCCCTCGTCGAAGAAGGCGGTCAGGAAAGTGCCGCTGACGGTTGACTCCTCGTCGAAGGCGGCTTTGTCTGTTTCGTAGCTGAACAAAAGGTCGCCCGCCGTGACGGTGTCGCCCGCTTGTTTGTGCCACTTTGTGATGATGCAGCTTTCCACGGATTGCCCTTGCCGTGGCAGTATGAACGGTGTTGCCATGCGCATGCCTCCTGAATTGGATAGACGGCGTTAACCGCGCCGGAATGATCGTTTGAATCAGTAGATGAAAATAATTCACATATTCATGATAATTTTATCGCGCACCTGTCGTCGCGTCAAGCGAAAAGCCAGGGAAAAAAGCGCTGTTTTCGTATTTTATCACACCGCCGCTTTTCCCATTCCCCAGAAGCAAATCGACCCAGTGCCAATCGGCACAGCTGCTTCGGCAGCAATGTGTTTGGTTGCAACGGGCGTTTGGCCATGCAGATCATGGGTTGAACTTTGTTCAGGCAAAAATGGGATGATCTTAATGGTACGCGGGCGATTGATAATCGCCCCTACATCCCATAAACTTTGTTTGTGCGCCT